>NZ_VWWH01000005.1:0-208585 GCF_011753045.1 Burkholderia sp. Ap-955 | reverse complement strand
GCCCGTTTCGGCGGCCAGCGCGTCGAGCGGCGCCTGGCGCCGCCCGATCAGCACGACGCGGTCGCCGCGGCGGGCGAAGCGGCGTGCGCATGCGGCGCCGATACCGGTGCCCGCGCCGGTGATCGCGATCGTGCGGGGTGGCGGGTGGGTCATGTCGTGCTCCGGAAAGGTGTCGTTTCCGGTCACTTTAGGCGGCGCCGGCGAGCGCCGGTATCAGCCGAAAGGATGAACGCGGGCGGCATCCGGGCGGCCGGCGCGGTCGCGGGCCATTTTGCAAAGGCTGACGATGTCCGGCGCCGAATCGCTCTATCCTCCACATTTTTGCGATAAGTCACGAAAGCCCGGCAGAATAGCGCGGGCGGGCCGCGCATCGACGCGCGGCGCATCGGCCGGCCGATTCCGTCGTGCGAGCGGAACGGCAGGCCGGCGATCCCGGCATGAGCGCGCACCCCACGTGCGCGCTGCATCGGCCGAGGCGCGTGCCACGACAATTTATCGCCCGGTGCGCGCTCGCGTGCCGGACCATCGACAAGAACAGGGAGGGCCGGCTATGAGGCTGGACGACGAAAGGGAAAGCACGAACGTCGAGGATCGCCGCGGCGCCGGCGGGTTCGGCGGCGGGCGCGGTGCGACGATCGGCATCGGCACGATCGTGGTCGCGTTCGCCGCGTCGTATTTCTTCGGGATCGACCCGCGCGTGATACTCGAAGGCGCCTCGGCGCTGCAGGGCCGCCAGCAGCAGGCGCAGCCCGCGCCCGCGCAGCGGCAGGGCGCGGCGGCGAACGAACCGAGCGTTGTGTTCACGCGCAAGGTGCTCGGCAATATCGAGCGCACGTGGACGGGCGTGTTCAACACCCAACTGCACGCGCAGTACCAGCCGCCGACGCTCGTGATGTTCAAGAACTCGACGCCGACCGCATGCGGCACGGGCCAGACCGCGATGGGGCCGTTCTACTGCCCGGGCGACCGCAAGGTGTACATCGATCTCGGTTTCTACGACGAACTGCGCCAGCGTTTCGGCGCGGGCGGCGATTTTGCGCAGGCTTACGTGATCGCGCACGAAGTCGGCCACCACGTGCAGAACCTGCTCGGCATCTCCGACAAGGTCGACGCCGCGCGCCGGCGGGCGAGCCAGGCGCACTCGAATGCGCTGTCGGTGCGGATGGAACTGCAGGCCGACTGCTTTGCCGGCGTGTGGGCGAACAACGCGCAGCGCGCGAACCAGCGGCTGATGGAACCCGGCGATTTCGAGCAGGGGCTGAAGGCGGCGGCCGCGATCGGCGACGACCGGCTGCAGCAGCAAGGGCAGGGCTACGTCGTGCCGGAAAGCTTCACGCACGGCACCAGCGACCAGCGCGTGTACTGGCTGCGGCGCGGGATGGAGTCGGGCGAACTGAGCGCCTGCGACACGTTCGCCGCGAACGCACGCTGAAAGCGGCGCGCACCGTCGCGCGAGCGCTTCGTCCCGGCCGGACCCGCGAGGCCGCCCGGGCCGGGACGATTTGCCGATTTGGGCTCACCGGCGCTTTTCGGCGCCGGTAGGCTGGCCCGAACTTCGATCTTCGTGACGTTCGCCTGCCAGCCGATTCCACCATGCCGACCTCATCCGTTCCCGCCGACCCGGCCGCCGCCGACTGGCCACGCGCGCTGCGCGCGTGCGTGGACGCGTTCGACGCGTTCGCGAGCCCGTCCGCGATCGTGTTCTACCGGCTCGACCAGAGCGGCGAACCGGCCGATTTCGAGCTGTTCGGGATGCCGGAATCGATGCATCGCACCTATGTCGCGCGCTACCGGATGCTCGATCCGCTGCATCCGTCGCGCTGCGCGGCCGGCGAGCGCGCGGTCGTCACGCTTGCGTCCCAATTGCCTGACGAAAGGCGCGACGCGTCCGCATACTGGACCCGTTTCCTGCGGCGGCACGACGTGGCCGACGTCGTCGAGATCTGGCTGCGCGACGCGGGCCGGACGGTCGGCGCGTTCTCGCTGCTGCGCTTCGGGTCGGGCGACACGCGCGGCGGCGTGGCCGGCAACAGCACGGCCGGGCGGTTCGCGCCCGGCGAGATCGATGCGCTCGCGCGGCTGCAGCCCGTGGCCGAAGCCGCGCTGAGCCCGCTGCTGCGCGCGCGGCGCGGGATCCACCGGATCGGCTGCGAGGAGCGGCTGACCTATCGCGAGGAGCAGATCGCGCGCCTCGTGCGCGACGGCCGCTCGAACAAGGAGATCGCGCGCGATCTCGCGCTCGGCCAGCCGACCGTCAAGACGCACCTGATGCGGATGTATCGCAAGCTCGGGGTGTCGAACCGCACGGAACTGGTCGGGGCGCTGTTCCTGTAATTCATCGGATAATTGCGATCCGGACTTCGAACCTTCGCGATTGCCGATTCATGAAAACCAAAGCGCTGCTGGCCGTGCTGCTTGTCTTGCTGGGTGTTTCCACGGCCGTGACGGCCTTTGCGCAAGAGAGTGAGCCTGATCCTTGCCTCGTGCTGCGACCGACCCAAATTGCCCCGGACGACGTCGGCGAGGCCGGAGACTATCCCGGTGGCGGATGGCTCGGGCTGATTCCGGAAGGGCACCGCTGGACGCTCGCACCGGCACGCGTCCGGTTCGAACCGTCGCAGCCGAGCGGCGACATCGTCGACATCAAATCCGACCCGAGCAAAGCCGTGGCGCTGTTCCGCTGCAAGTTGCTCAGGCAGGGCAAGGTCGACGCGGTGAACCTGGCGTTCCCGAAAAACGGAAGGGCGATCGAGCCCGGTGCCGACCCGCTGCGCTTCGATTTCCACGGCCGCCGGTACGCACTGCGTCACACGGCGTCCGGTGCGGTGATTGCCGAAGGTGATGGCAAGCGGTCGGTCCTGCATGATTTTGGTGGCGGCTCGCCGCCGTTCAGCGCATCGCTGATCTGGGCGGGCGACCTCGATCGTGACGGCCGACCGGACTTCCTGATGGAATTCGAAAGCGACCTCGGCGCCAGCTTCTGCCTGTTCACATCGGGGAGTGCGAAGGAAAACGAACTGGTCGGGGGCGCCGGCTGCATGTACGTCAGCGGCTGACCGACGCTGCCCCCGGCCGGCTTTCCGCGTCGACCGCCCGCCATCCCGCGGGGTTCGAACGCGCCTCCCCCTCAGCGCCCACGCGCTGCCAATTTGCGCTCACCGGGCGCGAACCCTCGTCGATACAGTGGAACGACGCCCGCGTGCCCGTGCGCCCGCGGTCCAGCCACGACAATCCTCGAGACGCCCATGAGCACCACGAATTTCGTCGCCGTCAGCGACACCGTGCGCACCTTCGTTGCGCGCGACTTCGGCCTCTTCATCGACGGTGAAATGCAGCCTGCCCACGCGGCCGAGCGGCTCGACGTGTACGACCCCGCGACGGGCGAGCGGCTTGCGACCGTCGCCGACGCCGACGCACACGACGTCGACCGCGCGGTCGCCAGCGCGAAGCGCGCATTCGACACCCACGTGTGGAGCGGCCTGCGCCCGGCCGACCGCGAACGCATCCTGCTGAAACTCGCCGACCTGATCGAAGCCGATGCCGAAACGCTCGCGCAGCTCGAAACGCTGAACCAGGGCAAGTCGATCCACGTGTCGCGCGCGGTCGAAGTCGGCGCGAGCGTCGAATACGTACGCTACATGGCCGGCTGGGCGACCAAGATCACCGGCCAGACGCTCGACGTGTCGATCCCGTTCCCGCCCGGCGCGCGCTATACGGCCTATACGCGCAAGGAGCCGGTCGGCGTGGTCGCCGCGATCGTGCCGTGGAATTTCCCGTTGATGATCGCGGTGTGGAAGCTGATTCCCGCGCTCGCGGCCGGCTGCACGATCGTGCTGAAGCCGTCGCCGGAAACGCCGCTCACCGCGCTGCGCCTGGCCGAGCTCGCACGCGACGCCGGCGTGCCGCCCGGCGTGTTCAACGTCGTCACCGGCGGCCGCGTGTGCGGCGCCGCGCTCGCGGGCCACCCGTCGATCGCGAAGATCTCGTTCACGGGCTCGACCGCGACCGGCAAGCTGGTCGGCGCGGCAGCCGTGCAGAACATGACGCGCTTCTCGCTCGAGCTCGGCGGCAAGAACCCGATCGTGATGCTCGACGACATCGACGTCGCGCAGGCGCTCGACGGTGTCGCGGCCGGTGCGTTCTTCAACCAGGGGCAGGTGTGCGCGGCCGCGTCGCGCATCTATGTGCATCGCAGCAAGTTCGCGCAGCTCGCGGACGGCCTCGCGGGCGTCGCGCAGTCGATGAAGCTCGGCGCGGGCCTCGACACGACCGCGCAGATCAACCCGCTGGTCTCCGCGCACCACCGCGACAAGGTCGTCCAGCACATCGAAGGCGCGCGCCGCGCGGGCCTGACGTTCCTCGCGGGCGGCACGCCGGCCGACGACCTGCCCGGCTACTACGTGAAGCCGGCCGTGATCGCCGATCCGCATCCGGACAGCGCGATCGTGCGCGACGAAGTGTTCGGCCCGGTGATCGTCGTCGTGCCGTTCGACGACGCGGCCGACGCGGTGCGCCTCGCGAACGCGTCGCCGTACGGCCTCGCCGCGAGCCTCTGGAGCAACGACCTGAAGCGCGTGATGAACCTCGTGCCGCAGATCGAGGCCGGCACCGTGTGGGTGAACTGCCATATCCCGCTCGACCCGTCGATGCCGTTCGGCGGCTACAAGCAATCGGGCATCGGCCGCGAATTCGGCCAGTACGCGATCGAAGGCTTCACCGAAACCAAATCCGTCTGCATTGCGCACTGACGCGCTGCGCCAACGACGAAAACCGTGAACCTCGGCGATCGAGGTTCAACCGATCCGACAGTGGAGACTGCAATGAGCTACAACGAAGCGAAATTCTGGCACCCGATGCTGCACCCGAACGAGATGAAACAGCGCAAGCCGATCCGCATCGTGCGCGGCGACGGCTGCCATGTGTTCGACGAGGAGGGCCGCAAGCTCGTCGACGGCGTCGCGGGCCTGTGGAACGTGAACGTCGGCCACAACCGCCAGGAAGTGAAGGACGCGATCGTGCGCCAGCTCGACGAGCTCGAATACTTCCAGCTGTTCGACGGCATTTCGCATCCGCGCGCGGAAGAACTGTCGAAGAAGGTGATCGACATGCTCGAACCGGAAGGGATGCGCCGCGTGCTGTACAGCTCGGGCGGTTCCGATTCGATCGAGACCGCGCTGAAGATCGCGCGCCAGTACTGGAAGGTGCGCGGCCAGGCCGACCGCACGAAGTTCATCTCGCTGAAGCAGGGCTATCACGGCACGCACTTCGGCGGTGCGTCGGTGAACGGCAACACGGTGTTCCGCCGCAACTACGAGCCGAACCTGCCCGGCTGCTTCCACGTCGAGACGCCGTGGCTGTATCGCAACCCGTTCACGCAGGATCCCGAAGAGCTCGGCCGGATCTGCGCGGAAATGCTCGAGCGCGAGATCCAGTTCCAGAGCCCCGACACGGTGGCCGCGTTCATCGCGGAGCCGATCCAGGGCGCGGGCGGCGTGATCGTGCCGCCGGCCAACTACTGGCCGCTGGTGCGCGAGGTGTGCGACCGCTACGGCGTCCTGCTGATCGCCGACGAGGTCGTGACGGGCTTCGGCCGTAGCGGCAGCCTGTTCGGCAGCCGCGGCTGGGGTGTGCGCCCGGACATCATGTGTCTCGCGAAGGGCATCTCGTCGGGCTACGTGCCGCTCGGCGCGACGGTCGTGAACGCGCGGATCGAGGACGCGTTCGCCGCGAATGCCGATTTCGGCGGCGCGATCATGCACGGCTACACGTATGCGGGCCACCCGGTCGCCTGCGCGGCCGCGATCGCGAGCCTCGACATCGTCGTGAAGGAAGACCTGCCGGCGAACGCGGCGAAGCAGGGCGCGTATCTGCTCGAAGCGTTGAAGCCGTTCGCGGAACGCTTCGCGGCGGTCGGCGAGGTGCGCGGCAAGGGGCTGATGCTCGCGCTCGACCTGGTCGCGAACAAGGACACGCGCGAGCCGATCGACCCGCTCTCAGGCTATGCGAACGCGGTCGCGGAAGTCGCGCGCGAGAACGGCGTGCTGGTGCGTCCGGTCGGTACGAAGATCATCCTGTCGCCGCCGCTCGTGATCCAGCGCGAGCAGCTCGACCGGATCGTCGACGCGCTCGCGGCGGGCTTCGAGGCCGTGCCGTTCGCGTGATGGCGTGACCCCGTGACGGCAAACCGGCGGCGGGCAGTGTGGCCGCCGCCGGTTTGCCAATTTGCGCTATGACCGGATTATTTTGCCTGCGTATTTTTTCGACATCGGATCAAGGTGTGATCGACAAGGGGCCCGGGTATCGAAGCGCTGAAGCGCCGCCCGGGCCGACCGCATAGCCATGGAACCCCGGCCGCCGACGAAGCGGCGGCCGGGGTCGACACAGGAAGGAGACAGGGATGTCGGGATGGTCTGGAGTTACCGGCGCAGCGGGCGACACGCCCGCCGGCACGCCGGCTGAAGCGGGTGGCGGCACGGCGCTGAAGGCGGGTGCGGTCGGCTTTCCGACCGCGCTGGCGAGCGCCGTCGGCCTCATCATGGCAAGCCCGGTGATTCTCACCGCGACGTCGGGCTTCGGGATGGGCGGCTGGGCGTTCGCGGTCGCGATGATCATCGCGTTCGTGATGATGCAGGCGCAGGCGACCACTTTCTCCGAAGCCGCCGCGATGCTGCCGACGGCCGGCTCGGTTTACGATTACCTGTCGTGCGGGCTCGGCCGCTTCTGGGCGATCACCGGCACGATCTCCGCTTATTTCCTCGTGCACGTGTTCGCCGGCACGGCCGAGACGATCCTGAGCGGCATCATGGCGCTCGTCAATTTCGAATCGCTGAATGCCGCGTTCGAGAAGCACAACAGTTCGTGGCTCGTCGGTGTCGGCCTCGTCGTCACGTTCGCGATCACCAACATCATCGGCATCAAGGTGTTCAGCAAGCTCGAGATCGTGCTGACGGCCGGCATGTGGCTGTCGCTGATGATCTTCGGGATCCTCGGGCTCGCGGCCGCGCCTGCGGTGCATCTCGACGGCTGGTTCGGCGGCTCGGAAGTCGGCACGTCGGTGCCGGCCGTGCTGTCGCTGGTCGGGATGGCGATGTTCATGTTCGTCGGCTGCGAGTTCGTCACGCCGCTCGCGCCGGAAATGAAGTCGCCGGGCAAGACGATTCCGCGTGCGATGGCGCTGGGCCTCGTCGGCGTCGCGATCTGCATGTTCCTGTACGGCGCGGCGATCCGCCGCCAGGTCGCGAACGTGCCGGTGAGCCCCGACGGCCTCACGCACCTGCTCGACACGCCGGGCGCGATTCCCGCGTTCGCGCTGCAGGTGCTCGGGCCGTTCGGCCGCATCTGGTTCGGCATCGCGTTCCTGTGCGCAGGCGCCGCGACGATCAACACGCTGATGGCCGGGCTGCCGCGCATCCTGTACGGGATGGCGATCGACGGCGCGCTGCCGCGCTGCTTCGCGTACCTGCATCCGCGCTTCAAGACGCCGGTGGTGGGTATCGTCGCCGCGGCAATCGTGCCGATCTTCCATGCGTGGCTGATCAACGGCAATCTCGACAGCATCCTGCACCTCGTGCTCGCCGCGACCTGCGCGTGGGGCACCGCGTACCTGCTCGTCACCGCGTCGGTCGTGATGCTGCGGATTCGCCGCCCGGACTTGCCGCGCCCGTACCGTTCGCCGCTGTTCCCGCTGCCGCAGATCGTATCGAGCGTCGGCATCATCCTGGCGATCTGGTACATCACGCCGCCGGGCATGAACGCGCGCGACATCTACGTGCCGTTCGGCGCGATGCTCGGGCTCACCGCGCTGTACGCGCTGTTCTGGACGCTCGTCGTGCAGCGCCGGCATCCGTTCAAGCCGGTGCCGGTCGAGGACGTGCTGCGCAACGAGCACGTCGCATCGTGAAGGTCGCGCTCGCCCGCTGGCGCGCGGCGCCCGATGCGCCGCCGCCCGGCCATCGGCCCGGCGCGATCGCCGCGCGCGTGCTGGCCGACCTGCGCGCCGAGCGCGATGCCGATGGCGCCGGCAGCCTGACGGCCCGGCTGCCGAACGGCGTGCGCGTGAGCATCGACGAGCGTGTCGACCGCCAGTTCCTGATGCATACGGTCAGCGTGAAGGTGGCGGTAACCGCAACCGGCCCGGCCGTGCAGGGCAGCGCGCGTGTGCGCCAGACCGGCTGGCTGCGCTGCACGGGCATCGATGCGGCGGCCGTGCCGGGATGCGACCCCGGATTCGTCGATGCGGTGGCCGCGCTGGTTGCCGAGCCGTCGTTGTCCGATGCGCTGCGGCCGCTGCACCTGACCGACTGCACGATCGACGCGCGCGACGGCCGCTGGACGCTCGCGATCGTGCCGTACGGCGGCAGCGAGGTCGTGAACCGGATGCCGTCGTTCCGCCGCTACGTCCGCCTGACGGGCGAGCAGGCCGCCGCGCTGTCGGCGGTCTGTCTTGCGTTCGAAACCGCACTACGCAGGATTTTGCACGGGTAAGCTGTGGCGTTGCGCGCCGGGGGAACCCGGCGGCCGCGTTTAGGGGGTTTTACCGGAGATGCCGATGCTGTTCCAGTCACGCTCACACGAAGACGTGCACGATCACGGGCTCGCGATCGCGGGCTGGCATCAGGTCTACCGCCAGATGACGCCGGGCCGCTTCAAGGGCACCGTCACGCAGGTGCTGTACGACGATTTCCACTTCTTCCGCGAAACGACCAACCGGCGGGTCGCGCAAACCGGGCTCGCGCCGGCCGGGCGCACGTCGCTCGCGGTGCCGCTGTCCGTGCCGCTCGCGGGCACGTTCCAGGGCCAGCCCGTCGACGGCTATGCGCTGCTCGCGCTGCGCGCCGGCGAGGATTTCGAATTCCACACGCCGGAAGGGATGGGGCTCGTCGGGATCAGCGCGGCGTCCGACATGGTCGACGAGTTGTGTGAAGCCGAATTCGGCGCATCCGGCGCGCGCAAGCTGCGCCACGTGACGCGATTGTCCGACGAGCAGGGCGTCGCGCTCGGCGTGCGGCTGTCGTCGCTGATCGACGATGCGCAGCGCAACCCGGGCCACCTCGAATACGCGGCCACCCGCAAGATGTTCCGCGACGCGATGCTCGGCATGTTCCTCGATGCGCTCGAGCAGGGCATCGGCGTCGAGCGCCGCGACATCACGCACGCCACCTACAGCGACATCGTGAGCCGTTGCGAGAAGCATCTGCGCGACCGGCCCGAAGAACCCGTCACCGTGCTCGAACTGTGCCGCGCGCTGCGCTGCAGCCGCCGCACGCTGCAAACGAGTTTTCAACGCGTGGCCGACGTCACGCCGGTCGGCTATCTGCGCACGATCCGGCTGAATGCGGTGCGCCGCATGCTGCGCACGACGTCCGTGCAGCAGCTCGGCGTCGGCGAGGCCGCCGCCAGCTGGGGGTTCACCCACCTCGGCTATTTCGCGCGCGAGTATCGCGACCTGTTCGGCGAGCTGCCGTCCCAGACGTCGCGCCCCGAATGACGCACGCGCACCGCGACGGCGCCGCCGGGCATCGTCGCGGGCAATGCGTGCGACTGTTTGCCGATTTGCGATAGAGGTCCTGAATTTTCGCTGGATAGAGTCCTGTCACCCATATCGATAACCCCATCGATCTGCACTGCGAATCGATGACAACAGAGGGGCGGGACATGAAGATCGGACGACGACTGGCCGCGGCCGCGGCTACGCTGGGTTGCATGCACGCACAGGCGCAGACCTCGGGCAGCGTGACGCTGTACGGCACCGTGGATACCGGCATCATCTATTCGACGAACCAGCAGTTCACGCGCGCCGACGGCAGCACGGGCGGCGGCCATGCGTGGCAGATGGGCGGCGGCAACCTCGTGCCGTCGCGCTTCGGCTTCCAGGGCGCCGAGCCGCTCGGCGGCGGGCTCAATGCGGTGTTCACGCTCGAACAGCAGTTCCTGTCCGCGAACGGGCAGGCGCTGCAGGGCGGCACGGCCTTCAGCCGGCAGGCGTGGGTCGGGCTGCGCCAGGACGGGATCGGCACGCTCGGCCTCGGCCGCCAGTACGACTCGTACACCGACATGCTCGGCGCGTACGTGTCGAGCAACAACTGGGCGACGCCGTACGGCTCGCATCTCGGCGACGTCGACAACCTGAACGCCGCGTTCAACTTCAACAACGCGGTGAAGTTCACCAGCGCCGATTTCAACGGCCTCACGTTCGGCGGCACGTTCAGCTTCGGCGGGCAGGCCGGCGATTTCTCCGCGAAGCGCGGCTATGCGGTGGCCGCGACCTACACGCGCGCGCCGGTCGCATTCTCGGTCGGCTACCTTGACCTGCACCAGCCGCTCGACGCGGCGCTCGGCGGCGCGAGCGGCTATATCGGCGATTTCGCGTGCAGCAACCCGGGCGCGATGTACTGCCTGCTGCAGGACGCCGGCTCGATGCGCGCGTTCGGCGCGGGCGGGTCGGTCACGTTCGGCGACGCGACGATCGCGCTCACCTATACGCATACGCGCCTCGGCGACAGCCGCTATTTCTCGACCACCGCGCAGCCGCGCACGCAGGCGTTCACGTTCGATATCGGCGAGGTGAACGCCACGTACATGTTCACGCCCGCGCTGCAGGGCGGTGTCGCCTACATCTTCAACGCCGCGCATACCGACGGGCGCGGCACGACGCGGTTCCACCAGGTGAACGTCGGCACGAACTACAGCCTGTCGAAGCGCACGGCGCTGTATGCGGTCGCGATCGGCCAGATCGCGAGCGGGAAGGGGCTCGGCACCGACGCGGACGGCAACGCGGTGAACTACGCGCAGATCCCGGTGCTCGCGAACAGCAACTCGAGCCGGCAACTGGCGGTGATGGCCGGGATCCGCGTGAACTTCTGATCTGGCCGGGAAGGTCCGGCCGGGGAGGTCTGGCCGGGGAGGCCCGACGGGCGAGGCGGCCGGGTGTGGCGTCCGCCTCTCCCGCCGCGTGCCATAAATTCTTAACGATCGGCGTGAACAATGGCGTTCGCTACAGGCGGCCGGAAGCATCTCCCGCGTTGCACACGTGTGCAACGCCCGGCCGTCCCGCCACCACGCCGAACGAGAGAGACCTCATGACCTTGCTGAGCCGCCTGCGCGCGCTGTCCGCCGCCCTTGCGCTGTCCTTCGCCGCCACGCACGCCGTTGCCGCGGATCTCGTCATCGCAGGCCGCGACGATATCTACGGCAAGGGGCTGGCCGACGCCGTCGCCGGCTTCAACAAGCTGCATCCGGGCACGGAGATCGAGCTGCTCAAGCTGCCGAACGCGAACCTGTACCAGAAGCTCAAGCTGTCGATGCGCGAAGGCACCGGTGCATACGACCTCGTGATGATGGACGACACGTGGGCGCCCGAATTCATCGGCAACGGCTGGCTGAAGCCGCTGCCCGCGTCGCTCGCGGACGCCGATCTCGTGCCGTCCGCCGTCGCGCTCGGCCGCAACGCGGCCGGTGCACTGTACGCGCTGCCGATCGTCGGCAACGTCGAGATGTTCGCGTACCGAAAGGATCTGCTCGCGAAGTACAAGCTGCAGCCGCCGCGCAACTGGGACGACGTGCTGAAGATCGCGCAGACCGTCGGCGGCGCGGACAAGAGCGTGTCGGGCGTCGTGTTCCGCGGCACGAAGGGCAACCCGGTCGTGACCGGCTTCCTGCCGATTCTGTGGGCCTACGGCGGCGACGTGTTCGACCGTGCCGGCAACGTGACGATCGATTCGCGCGAAGCGCAGGCCGCGCTGAAGACCTTCCTCGCGCTGAAGGCGTCCGCGCCGAAGGACGTCGACGTGTACGGCGCGGCGGAAGTGCGCGATGCGCTGCAGCGCGGCACGGCCGCGCAGTCGATCGAGGTGTGGCCGGCGTGGGTGCCGGCGCTCGACGATCCGAAGCAGTCGCGCGTGGTCGGCCAGATCGCGCTGCAGCCGCCGCCCGGGCAGACCGCCGGCCCGGCGCCGATGCTCGGCATCTGGCAGATGGGCATCCCGAAGGACGCGCCGCACGCGAAGCTCGCGCAGGATTTCCTCGCGTACCTGACCGCGCGCGACACGCAGACGCGCCTCGCCGGCATCGGCATTCCGCCGACCCGCCGCAGCGTGTTCAACGATCCGGCGCTGGTGCGCCAGTACCGCTGGTATCCGGATCAGCTGAAGGCGCTCGAAGCCGGCCGTGCGCGGCCGCGCGTGAACGACTGGCAGCAGGTCGAGAGCATTCTCGGCGACCAGCTTCAGCTCGCGCTGACCGGGCAGGCCGCGCCTGACGCCGCGCTGCGCCAGGCGCAGCAGAAGATCGCGCAGGCGACGGCCGCGGCAGGCAAGTGACGGCGCACATTCATCAACCGGCCGGAGGTCGCGCATGAAAGCCTTCGGCCGCAGCCTGCCGTTCGTCGCGCTGCTCGGGCCCGCGCTGCTGGTGCTCGCCGCGCTCGCGCTGTATCCGGTCGCGCAGGTGCTGATCGATTCGTTCTGCCAGGTCGACTACTCGGCCGGCCGCCGCGCATTCGCCGGGCTCGCGAACTATCGCGCGGTGCTCGGCGACGATGCGTTCACGGCCGGCTTCGGCAACACGCTGCGCTTCACGATCGTCGCGTCGCTCGCCGAAGTCGCGCTGGGCTTCGGCCTTGCGCTGTTGTTCGTGCGCGCGTTTCCGGGGCGGCGCATCGCGCTGCCGCTCGCGATCCTGCCGATGATGCTGTCCACGCTCGTGTGCTCGGCGATCTGGCGCAACTGGCTGAACTTCGACGGCTTCCTGAACGCGCTGCTCGCGGCGTTCGGCATCGAAGGCGTGCGCTGGCTGTCCGATCCGCATCTCGCGCTGTGGTCGCTCGCGCTCGTCGACGTGTGGCAGTGGACGCCGATGGCGTTCCTGATCGTGCTCGCCGGGCTGCAGTCGATCCCGCAGGAGCTGTACGAAGCCGCGCGCACCGACGGCGCGAGCGAGTGGCAGTGCCTGCGCGACATCACGCTGCCGCTCGCGGCGCCGCAGATCGGCCTCGCGCTGCTGCTGCGCTCGATCGACACGTTCAAGCTGTTCGACAAGGTCTATGCGCTGACGGGCGGCGGCCCCGGCAACGCGACGCAGACGCTGTCGACCTATATCTACGACTCGGGCTTCCGCTTCTTCAACGTCGGGCCGGCGAGCGCCGCGTCGGTGCTGATGCTCGCGGCGTCCGCGCTGCTGGTCTCGGGGTACGTATGGCAGACGGTTCGCAAGCGGCGCGCATGACGGCGCAACCCGCCCGCATCATGGGCGCACGAACGGGCGTCGCATTCGGTCGCGCGATGCCGTGGGCACTGCGCATCGCCGCGCTCGCGCTGTTGCTGCTGCCGTGCCTGTGGATGGCCGGCGCGGCGTTCATGCCGACACTCGAACGCCTCGATCATCCGTTGCGGATCTGGCCGGCCGCGCCGACTTTCGAGCATTTCGCGTCGGTCTGGTCCAACGGCATCGGTGCGCCGCTGTTCAATTCGCTGCTGGTCGGTTTCGGCACGACGCTGCTCGCGCTGGCGCTCGCGTTTCCGGCCGCGTACGCGCTCGTGCGGCTGCGGTTTCCGGCGCGGCTCGACCTGCTGTTCCTGGTGCTCGTGCTCGCGTTGAAGCTGATGCCGCCGATCACGATCGCGGTGCCGCTGTTCGCGCTCGCGAAGCGGTTGCACCTGCTCGATTCGACGCTCGGCCTGATGCTCGCGTACCAGATCTACGCGTTGCCGATGGCGATCTGGATGCTGCTCGCGTTCGTGCGCGACGTCCCGATCGAATACGAGGAAGCCGCCTGCATCGACGGCGCGGGGCTCGCACGACGACTCGTGCAGATCGTGCTGCCGCTGTGCGCGCCGGGGCTGATCGCGACCGCGATCTTCGTGTTCATCGCCGCGTGGAACGAATTCCTGATCGCGCTGCTGTTCGTGTCGACGCCGAGCCGCTTCACGCTGCCGCTCGCGATTGCCGGCTACGTGACGGAGAACGGCATCGACTGGGGCGACCTGATGAGCGCGGGGTTGATGGCGTCGCTGCCCACGCTGGCCGTGGCCGGCTATGTGCAGCGCTACCTGTTGCGCGGGTTCGCGGGCGGGCTGAAGTGACGCGCGGCGTCGCCGCGCCCAATCTCACCTGGTTATGCGCAGCTGGCCCGCACCACCTGCGTGACCGGCACGATGCGCGTGCGCGACGGGCCGTCGAACGTCTGCATCCGGTCGGCGAGCAGGTCGACCGCCGCCTGCGCGAGGCCGCGCGTGTCCTGCCGCAGCGTCGTGAGCCGGTACGCGTCGTATTCGGCGGCCGGGATGTCGTCGAAGCCGATCACGCGCACGTCGTCCGGCACGCGCAACCCGAATTCGCTGCGCGCGACGTCGATCACGCCGAGCGCGAGCAGGTCGGACGAGCAGAACACGCCGTCGGGCCGCTTGCCGTTCGCGAACAGTTGCCGTGCGGCTTCGACGCCGCTTGCATGCGTGTCGGACGGCGTGTCGAGCACGTGCGCGAGCGTTGCATCGAACGCATCGCCGCGCCCGATCGCGTGTTCGAACGCGGCAGCACGCGACTGCGCGCTGTAGCTCGCGCCGCGCGGCCCGACGAACGCGAGCCGGCGCGCGCCGGCCCGCACGAGCCGCTGCGCTGCGTGGACGGCGCCCGCCGCGTTGTCGCTAATAACGATGTCCGCGCCCGGCAGGTTCGCCTCGCGATTGATCATCACGACCGGGATCCGGTGTTCGAGATACTGCTGCGCCACCGACAGCGGCGGCGACGCGGACGTCATCACGAGGCCCGCGATCCGGTAGCTGAGCAATTGCTCGAGCGATTGCCGGACCTGGCGCGGATCTTCCGCATTGGTCACGAGCGGCGTGAGCGCGCGCTGCCCGAGCGCGGCCATCAGGTCCGACAGCAGCCGTGCGCGAAACGGATTCTCGAACCCGGCCGTCACGACGCCGATCATGCTGCTGCGCTGCGTGATCATGTCGCGTGCGATCAGGTTGACCTGATAGCCGAGCGCGCGCGCGGCGACCATCACGCGCTCACGCGTCTGCGGGGCAATGCTCGCCGTCGGCGAGAATGCACGCGACACCGCGGAGCGCGACACGCCTGCGCGCGCCGCGACATCCGACGCCGTGACCCACGGTTTTCTTTCCTTGTCATTCATCGATTCATGATCCCTTCGAGCCACGATACGTGCATGCCGCTCGCCGACTGGATGTCGGCGCTCGACGATGCGCGGCTGCTGCATACGCTGACCCTACCGGGCAGCCATGACACCTGTGCGTATACCGTCGACGATCGGCTCGTGCGCACCCAGCGTGCGCCGCTCGATGCCCAGCTCGCGCATGGCGTGCGGCTGCTCGACGTCCGCTGCCGGCACGTGCGCGATGCATTCGACATCCATCACGGCGGCATCGCGCTCGGCATGACATTCGACGACGTACTGCAAACCTGTGCGCGTTTTCTCGAAGCGCATCCGCGCGAATGCATCGTGATGTCGGTGAAGGACGAATGGCCGGCGCACGCGTGCACGCGCAGTTTCGATGCGACGTTCGACGCGCATCGTGCGCGGCATCCGCGGCTGCGCTGGCATGCCGGCGGCCCGCTGCCCGCGCTCGGCGACGTGCGCGGCGCGATCGTGCTGCTGCGCCGCTTTCGCAGCAGCCGGCCGCTCGGCATCGATTTGACCGCGTGGCCCGACAATGCGACGTTCACGATCGATCACCCCGATGGCGCATTCGTGATCCAGGACGAATATCGCGTACCGGTCGCCGCGTCGATCGGCTGGAAGTGGCGTGCGATCGACGCACTGCTGACGGACCTGCCGTCGCCGGACAGCGGCCGCTGGGCGATCAACTTCTGCAGCGGAACCGGGATGGGCGCGAATCCGTCGGTGGTCGCGCACGGCGACGGCAGGGTGCGGGGCATTCATGCGCGGCTGACTGAACGACTGCATGAGCAGCCCGGCCCGTATGGCGCGATGCTGCTCGACTTCTGCGATGACGACGACTGGGCGCTGGTGCGCGCGCTGATCGCGTGCAACGACCATGCGCCGGCGCCGGGGGTGTGGCGCAAGACGCTTCGCTGTTAGCGGAGATTCGCGCTGAAGAACGCGAGCGCCTTTGCATCGAGCGTTTCGTGGAAGGCCGCGCGATCGAATCCCTTCGCATCGGTACAGACCTCGGGCGAGACCTGCGCCAGTTGTTCGGGGCACGGCGCGAGAAACGCGAAATGTGCGGAATTCGGTACGACGTGGAATTCCGGCCGTTTCGGCAGCATGTCGGCCAGCGCGGGGACCGTTTCCGGCTCCACGCCGTCGCCGCCTGCTTCGGATCCCCAGAGCTGGATCGGCGCGTGCACGTCCTTCAGCGTATCGGCGCTCGGGAATTCGTTCATCGGGTCGGCGATCACGTAGGCCTTGATCCGCGGGTCGTGCGTCAGCGGCTGGCGCGGCAGGTCGTGGTCGCGAATCTGCTTGCAGATCAGCCAGGTCGGGTCCGGGCAGGCCACGTGCGCGTGTACGAAATCCGGATTGGCGCCGGCCAGCACGAGGCCCGTATAGCCGCCGCGCGAAAAGCCGAAGAAGCCGATCCGGGCAGCGTCGATATGCGTGGCGTCGGGCCCGTCGGCCAGCATGTAGTCGACCAGGCGCTTGATGTCCTCCGGTCGCTCGACCAGCTCCCGCAGGTCGGCCGCGCGGCTCATGTCGGTATGCGTGTCGCCGGGATGGTTGATCGCCGCGACGACGTAGCCCGCATCCGCGAGCGTTTCGGCGAGGTCGTGATGCCCGAAGTACGTCCCGGCGTGGCCGTGCGAAATCACGACGAGCGGCAGCTTGTCGCCGACGGTCGGGCAGTTGCGTTGCCCTTTCACCACGAACGGGCCGATCGTGAGCGGCTGCGCGGGGGATGCGCACGGCGTCCAGATGACGGCGCGCAGCTCGGGGCCGGCTGCGTCGGCCGGGATGCTGACGAACTTGACGCCAGCTGCTTGCGCGACCGTGGCGGACAGGCAGAGCAGGACAACCGAGAGCCAGGTCTTCATGTCGATTCCCGGGGCAGTGGAGGGGGCGCGGCGTGGCGTGCGACGGGGTGCCGCTCAGCGCGTCGCGATCGCCACCGCCGCACCGGCCATCGCGGTCGCGCTCGTGCGGTTGGCGAACCGCTTCGCGCGCGCCGACGTCAGGAAAGCCCGTGCGCGTGACGCAAGCAGCGACCAGAAGCAGTCGGCAAGAATCAGGACCGCGAGCATCGTGCCGACGAGTTCGGCCCACGCGGTCACACCGACGTGCGTGAGATCGACGATGGTCGGCAGCAGCGCGAGATAGAACACCATGATCTTCGGGTTGCCGAGCGTGACGAGCATGCCCGCGACGAACATGCGCCACGGCGACTGGCCGCGCGGCAGGTCGTCGGCGCCCGTCCCGGTCGGCGCGGTCCACATCTTCCACGCGAGGAACAGCAGGTACGCGACGCCGAGCAGCTTCAGCACGATCAGCCCGGCCGCGAACGTGCGCGCGAACGCGGACAGCCCCGCGACCGCGAGCGTGAGCCACAGCGCTTCGCCGAGCCACATGGCCGCGAGGAACGGCAGCACGTCCCGCACGCCGTTCGTCAGCACGCGCGCGACCAGCGCGGCGACGCTCGGCCCGGGTGTGCCGGCGGTGACGAGCAGGGTGGCAGCGAAGACGGCGAGCGCGGACAACGTCATGACGAACCTCGTGGGTGGGGGGCGTTCGAAACGTATGAGGTTTCGATTATAGTGACGGCCGTTCCAGACTGCGTGACTGAATTGCCGTGATGACTGCATCGATCCTGATCCGTCCCGCCACGCGGGAAGACGCGGCCGCGATGGCCGCCGTGGAAGTCGCTGCCGCGCAGCGGTTTCGCGCAATCGGCATGACCCACATCGCCGAAGCCGAGCCGACCGATGCGGCTGCCGTGCTCGTGCGCATCGACGACGGTCGCGCGTATGTCGCGGTCGATCCGGAGGGCACGTGCGTCGGATTTGCGTTCTACCGGCTGCTCGATGCGCAGCGGCTTTATCTGGAAGAGCTGGATGTCGCGCCGTCGCATGCCGGACAGCGGATCGGCGCGCGCCTGATCGAACAGGTGACGGCGCGGGCGGCGCAGGAAGGGATCGCGGAGGTCGTGCTGTCGACGTTCCGCGACGCGCCGTGGAATGCGCCGTACTACGCGCGCCTGGGTTTCAGCATCGTCGACGACGCCGCGCTCGACGACACGCTGCGTGCGATCCGTGCGCACCACGTCGCGCTCGGGCTCGACGAAACGCAGCGCGTGTTCATGCGGTTGCGCGTTCCAGGTTGACGCAGGCCCGGTGAGTGGTCGTGCCGGCTGCGGCACGATCCGGTGTCAGCGCAATGCCTGATTCCCGGTCAGCGGCAGCGACGCGAACGCGGCTTCCACGTGCGCAAGAAAGTCGGACGCGGCCCGCGTCAGTTGCAGCCCCGGCGGCGTGAGCCGGTACAACTGCAGTGGTGGCGGCGACATCGGTAGCGGCAGCGGCGTCAGCTTCTGGCCGAACACGGTTTCCGCGAGCGAGAGCCGGGTCCACGAGAAAATCGCATCGTTGGTCATCATCAGGCTGTAGAACAGCGCATACGACGTGCAGCGCGTGATGCAGCGCGGCGGGGGCAGGCCCGCGTGCGCATGCAGGTCGCGGATATACGCGGGGAAGTTGTCGCTTGCATCGGCGTGGATCCATTCCGCGTCGCGCAGCGCCTCGAGCGATGTCGCGCCCGCGAAGCGCCCGTTCTCGCGGGTGACGAACGCGGTGTCGAACGTGCGGATCGCCTTGATGTCGACCGACTCGGCAATGGGGCCCGTGACGGCGACGAACGCGAGATCGAGTGTGCGATTGCGCAGCTGTTCCGAGAGCAGGTTGAACGTCAGTTCACGCAGTTCGCACTCGACGTTCGGCCAGTGGCGGCGGAACGCGGCGTAGGCCTCGGCAAAGCCGGTCACCGCGACAATCGGCGTGAAACCGATCACGAGCCGCCCGTCTCGCAACCCCTTCATGTGCGCCATGTCCTCGCTCGCCCGTTCGAGCTCGCGCACGACGGCCTGGGCGCGCCCCAGCAGCGCGTCGCCTTCCGGCGTCGGCGCGACGCCCCACGGCTTGCGCTCGAGAAGCGGTACGCCGAACTCGTTCTCCAGTTCCTGGATCGCCTTGCTGATGGCCGGCTGCGTGACGTGCAGGGTCCTGGCCGCGGCCTTGATGCTGCCGGCCGTCGCGACCGCGACGAGCGCGCGCAATTGATGGATTTTCATGATGCGGAAGATATTACCAAAAGTTATCCGCATCAAAATTCGTGAGTTTTTTGACCCGAAACGCGTCTCTATGCTTGGCCGAGACGGTCGCGACGCGGCCGATTCCACGGAGCCATTCATGACGCAGAACCTTGCTCACGTACTCGCGGCGATTCGCGAGTCGGAGTCCCGATTCGTCGCGATCCGCCGCGACATCCACGCCCATCCCGAACTCGGTTTCGCCGAGACCCGAACCGCGCAGCTCGTCGCCGAACAGCTGGCCGCATGGGGTTACGACGTGACGACGGGCGTGGGCGGCACGGGGGTCGTCGGCCAATTGCGGCGCGGCGCGTCGGCGCGCACGCTCGGCCTGCGCGCCGACATGGACGCGCTGCCAATCGAGGAGGCGACGGGGCTGCCGTATGCGAGCACGGTGGCGCGCACGATGCACGCGTGCGGACACGACGGCCATACGGCGATCCTGCTGGCCGCCGCTCACTATCTCGCTGAACAGGGCCGGTTCGACGGCACGCTCAACGTGATTTTCCAGCCCGCCGAGGAAGGGCTCGGTGGCGCAAAGCGGATGATCGACGACGGCCTGTTCGAACGTTTTCCGTGTGAACGCGTGTATGCGTTGCACAACGCGCCGGGCGTGCCGGTCGGCCATTTCGCGTTGCGCTACGGACCGATGATGGCGTCGTCCGATTCGGTGACGATCACCGTGACGGGCAAAGGCGGGCACGGCGCGATGCCGCAGCTCGCGAGCGACCCGATCGTCGCGGGCGCGCAAATCGTGGCCGCGCTGCAATCGATCGTCTCCCGCAACGTCGATCCGCTGAAACCGGCCGTCGTGACCGTCGGCACCTTCCATGCGGGCACCGCCCCGAACGTGATTCCAGAAACCGCGACGCTGCAGTTGTCTGTGCGTGCGCTCGATGCGGCCACGCGCGACGAAATCGAGGCGCGGATCCACCGGATCGTCGACGCGCAGGCGCAGGCGTTCGGGATGACCGCGCAGATCGAATACCAATCGATCTCGCGTGTCGTGGACAACGACCGTGCGGCGACGGATCTCGCGGTCGAGACGATCGCGGCGCTGGCCGGCGAGGGCGCGCTCATGCTGTTGCCCGACGGCGTGATGGGCAGCGAGGATTTCTCGTGGATGACCGAATGCGTACCGGGCTGCTACGTGCTGATCGGTAACGGCGTCGATTCCCGGGGCGGGTGTTCGGTGCACAACCCGGGTTACGACTTCAACGACACCGCGCTGAGCTGGGGGGCAGCCTATTTCGCCGGTATCGCCGAACGCTTCCTGAAGGCGGACTGACGACGGCGCACAGGAGACGCGCCGGCCGGACCTGGATTGAATTGACGATAAGGATAACGAATGAAGAAGCGATTTGCATTTGGCGTGGCCTGTCTCGCGCTGGGCGCCGGCAACGCGCGCGCCGTGCCCTATCAGGACGTGTTGCTGGCGGCGGTGCCCGAGTACAACGGTCGACTGACGGAGGGTGTCGCGTTGTACGGCTCGGTCGACATGGGGATCAACTACCAGACGGTCGGCGGCCATTCGCTGTGGCAGACGCAGAGCGGCGGCGAGTGGACCTCCAAATTCGGCTTCTTCGGCCGCGAGAACCTAGGTGGCGGCTGGCGCGCCGAGTTCAACCTCGAAAGCGGTTTTCTCGCGAACAACGGCGCGCAGCAGGACAAGCAGTCGACCTACAACCGGCAGTCGTGGGTCGGCCTGTCGTCGGACAGCTACGGGCGGCTGCGTCTTGGCAAGCAGATCGGCACGGCGCTGCCGCTGTTCATCGACGTGTTCGGCACGGTGGGCACGAACTCGGTCTATACGTGGCTGGGCGCGGCAGCCGTGCAGACGAGCCACGGCGTCGGCTACAACTCGGACCTCGGACCAGGGGCGACGCAATTGCCGGCGCGCGTCGACAACGCCATCACGTACCGTACGCCGATCGTCGCGGGCACCACGTCGCTGATGCTGATGGTTGCGCCGAGCAACGTGGCCGGGCGCGCACCCGCCGCGTCCGCGCAAGGCGCGCTGCTGCAGTGGTACAACGGCACGACCTATCTGGCCGCGAGCTACAACCAGGTGTGGGGCGTCAACGGGGCGAGCACCGTGCGCAACGACCTGTACGGGCTCGGCGCCGTCTATGACACGGGGCGGATCGTGCTGTCCGCATCGTTCAACCAGTACGCGCCGAAGCTGGCCGGCGACGGCATCGCGCGCGTCTACACGGTCGGCGCGATCGTGCCGTTCGGTGTCAATGCGATTCGCGCGTCGGTCGTCTATCGCGATACGTCGGGCGTACGCGACGCGGCCGGCCAGCCGGCCAAGGACTCGGCGCTCGGTGCGATGCTCGGCTACGACTACCTGCTGTCGAAACGCACGGGCCTCTATGCGCGCGCGGGATTCATCCGCAACTACGGCATCTCGACCGTGTTGCTGAACGGCAATCCGCTGCCGACCGAACCGGGCGGCACCGTACCGCGCACCGGGACGACTCCCGTGACGCTGTCGCTCGGCATGTATCACAACTTCTGAACGGGATTTTCCGATGCATACCCTGAATCGAACGGCCGCTGCGCCGGTCGAGGCCGAGCCGCGCGTGACGCGCCGCACGGTCGTTGCGGCCGCGCTCGGCAACGGGCTCGAGTTCTTCGACTTCACCGTCTACAGTTTCTTCGCCGCACTGATCGGCAAGCTGTTCTTTCCCGCGTCGAGCGACGTGGGCGCGCTGATGCTGTCGCTCGCGACGTTCGGTGTCGGCTTCGTCGCGCGGCCGCTCGGCAGCGTCGCGATCGGCGCCTATGCGGACCGTGCCGGGCGCAAGCCCGCACTCGTGCTGACGGTCGCACTGATGGCGCTCGGCACCGGGATCATCGGCTTCGCGCCAACCTATGCGCAGATCGGCATCGCCGCGCCGCTGCTGATCGTCGTCGGGCGTCTGCTGCAGGGCTTTTCGGCGGGTGGCGAAGTCGGCGCCGCGACGACCCTGCTGATGGAGTCGGGCGACACCGGCCGGCGCGGCGAGCGGGTGAGCTGGCAGATGGCGAGCCAGGGCGGCGCGACGCTGGCCGGTGCGTTCGTCGCGCTGACGCTGTCGCGCGCACTGCCGCCCGACGCGCTGAACGCATGGGGGTGGCGCGTACCGTTCGTGCTCGGTCTGCTGATCGGCCCGGTCGGCTTCTATCTGCGGCGTCACCTCGACGATACGCTGCCGCACGCGGCGGCCGGCGCACCGCGCGAGCGTGCGCGCATTCCGTGGCGGCAGGTCGTGGCCGGCACGCTGCTCGTGATCGGCGGCACGTCGACCACCTATACGATCGTGTTTTTCCTGCCGTCGTTCCTGACGCTGACCGTCGGCATGCCGGCGTCGGTGTCGCTGCTGTCGGGCTGCGCGGCGGGCGCCGTGCTGCTGGTCGGTTCGCCGTTCGCGGGGCGGCTCGCGGATCGCGTGCGTCATCGCAAGCGGCTGGTGAGTGTGACGTGCGTCGCGTCGGCCGTGCTCGTGCTGCCGGCGTTTTACGCGATGAGCGTGTGGCCGTCGGTGGTCACCGCGGTCGCGGTCGTGATCGTGTTGATCGGCTTGATGACGCTGTCGAGTCCCGCCGGTTTCGTGATGATTCTCGATGCATTCCGGCCCGAAGTGCGGGCGATGTCGCTCGGGATGATCTATGCGCTCGGCGTGACGATTTTCGGCGGGTTCGCACAACTGATCGTCGGTGCGATGTGGCGCGCGACCGGCAGTTTTTACGCGCCTGCGTGGTATGTGCTGGGATGCAGCGCGGCGAGCCTGGTCGGTCTCGCGTTGTTCGTGGACGCGCCCGCGGTGGACGGCAGGCGGTGAGCGGGAAGGGCGAGCGCGTTGCACGCCCGCCCGGTGGTGTGCGCGACGAACGGACGGGCGAGGCCGGTCCATTCGTCGCGCATGGCTCGCTGCGCGATCAGGCTGCGTCGCTCAGCGCCGGGTAATCGGTATAACCCGTTTCGCCTTCCGCGTAGAACGTTTCCGGCACCGGCTTGTTGAGCGGTGCGCCGAGTTCGAGGCGGCGCGGCAGGTCGGGGTTCGCGATGAACAGCTTGCCCCATGCGATCGCGTCGGCGCTGCCGCTTGCGAGCGCGGCCTGTGCGGTGTCGAGCGTGAACTGCTCGTTCGCGATCAGCGGGCCGCCGAACGCTTCCTTCAGGCGCGGGCTCAAGTGGTCGCCCGAATACGACTCACGCGTGAAGATGAACGCGATCTTGCGACGGCCGAGTTCGCGCGCGACATAGCCGAACGTTGCCGCCGGATCGGAATCGCCCATCGTGTGCGCGTCGCCGCGCGGGGCGAGGTGCACGCCGACGCGGCCGGCGCCCCACACGTCGATTGCCGCATCGACCACTTCGAGCAGCAGGCGTGCGCGGTTCTCGATCGGGCCGCCGTACGCGTCGGTGCGGTGGTTGGTGCTGTCCTGCAGGAACTGGTCGAGCAGGTAGCCGTTCGCGCCGTGGATCTCGACACCGTCGAAGCCGGCCGCTTTCGCGTTCTCCGCACCCTTGCGGTACGCGGCGACGATGCCCGGGATTTCGTCGAGCTCGAGTGCGCGCGGCGTCACGTACGGGCGCTGCGGACGCACGAGGCTCACGTGGCCGCCCGCGGCGATCGCGCTCGGCGCGACCGGCAGGTCGCCGTTCAGGAACACCGGGTCGGAGATCCGGCCGACGTGCCACAGTTGCAGCACGATGCGCCCACCGGCCGCATGCACGGCCTGCGTCACCTGTTTCCAGCCCTCGACCTGTTCATCGGACCAGATGCCGGGGGTATCCGCGTAGCCGACGCCCTGCGGCGTGACCGACGTTGCCTCGGTAATGATCAGGCCGGCCGTTGCACGCTCGGCGTAGTAGCGGGCCATCAGCGCGTTCGGCACGCGCGTCGCACCCGCACGGGAGCGGGTAAGCGGCGCCATCACGATGCGGTTCGGCAGGGTCAGGTCGCCGAGGGTGACGGGATCGAACAGGGTGGGCATGGCAAATAACCTCTTCACGAAAGGCGGGAAACCGTCGCGTCATGGGCGACGGCGCTCCGCATGGCCGGTTCGGCCGTGTTGACTAGAGTTCGCGGCGCAGGGCGTCGTGAAATGCGTCGATGACGGCCTCGTTGCGCTGAAAGAACGCCCACTGGCCGATCCGTGTCGACGTCACGAGCCCCGCGCGCTGGAGCGTCGCGAGGTGCGCGGAGACGGTCGACTGCGACAGCCCGCAGCGCGCGTCGATCTGGCCCGCGCAGACGCCGTGTTCATACGGCAGCGTCTGGTTCGGGAAATGCTCGCCCGGCGTTTTCAGCCAGTTGAGGATTTCCCGGCGCACGGGGTTCGAGAGCGCTTTCAGGATCGCGTCGATGTCGAGTTCGGTCGGCATGGATGGGTGTGGCGTTTCGGTCGGGCAACAAGGTATCGTCGATGGGCGAATCTTATATCGGAACTTGACGATATGTTTGAAAGCATTGCTGGCAATGGGGTTGATAGGGAAACGCGATAACGGGGAGGATCGTGGCGAATCTGGGGGTGCGAGTCGGGTCGCACCGCAACGGCGCGATCCGGCCCTCAGTCGGACAGGTCCACGAACGTGTACCGGCCCTGTGTCGCATCGACATGCGCGAGCGTATCGAGCACGCGTATCACGGGCGGGTGGCCATACACCCGCTCGACCATCGCCTTGTGTTCGTCGCCGTGCCAGCGCGCCGCGGCTTCGCGCGTACGCCACACGTACACGCCGCCGCCTTCGTGTGCTGCCGCGTCGTAGAAGTACCACTTGTGCAGCAGATCCGGGTTTTGCGCCCACTGCGACGCGGTGCTTTCATAGCGCGCCTTCAGCGTGGCGACATCGACGTCGGGTGGCAGCTTGAAGAAGACGATTTCGGTAATCACGGTCGATCCTCGGTTGGCAAATCACGGGAATGAAACGCACGTGCCGGCGTACGAGGAGGAAACCGTGCCGCACGCGTTTCAAGCGGCAGGCGCAGTGCATTCGCGAGATAACTGACCGTCCGATAGAAGCCCGCGAGCATCAGCAGTTCGAGCCGTGCCTCGTCGCTGAAATGCCGGCACAGCGCGTGCCACAGGTCATCGTCGATATCGCAGTGCCGATGCAGCGCATCGCACATCCGGATCAGCACCCGGTCGTCATCGTTCCAGCATGCATCGTCGGCCGAGCCGAGCGCCAACCACCGGATGTGTTCGCTGGTCAGCTTCGCCGTCCGGGCGAACACGGCGACATGCACGCCCCATTCGTATTCGCACCCGCAAAGCGCGGTAGTGCGATCAATGACGATCTCGCGTTGCCGGATGTCGAGATGGCCTTTGTCCAGCAGGCCGGCGGCAAAGAATTTCGTGAACAGGCGCGGATCGCGCGCGAGCGTGGTGAAGAGTCGCAACGGTGGACGGCCCTGCATGATCCGGTCGATCGACGCTGCGATGTCGGGTTCGAACGGCGGTGATGCGGATGCAATACGCTGAGTCATGTGAGCCCCGTGCCTGAGACGATGCATGCGTGGAAGCGTAGGCGTCATGCTTTAAAAAGTAAAGCAAACGCGAGGCGCGATTCAAGCGATTGACTCTACGTGGCGATTGCTTTAAAAAGTACAGCATGACCACACCCAAAATCGGACAGCGCGTTCGCGGATCGAAGACGGGACGACCCATCATGGTCGTGCTGGATCTGCTCGGGCGGCGTACTACGCTGCGCATTCTGTGGGAACTGCGCGGCGAGCCGCTCACATTCCGGGCACTGCAGGAAGCCTGCGAAACGAATGCGCGCCTGCTCAATACGCGGCTGGCCGAGCTCAAGGCTTCGGGCCTCGTCGAGCACGGCGAGGGTGGCTACTGCATGACGGCCGAAGGCCGGCGGCTCGAGGCGGCGCTGCAGCCGTTGCTCGGGTGGGCAAAACAATGGGCGAAGCGCGACCCGGACGGGTTCGACTCGGCCGATCGCGAGCAATCCGGTCAGGAACGCTGATCGATCGACACGCGAGTGCGCATCGCAACGTCATGCCGGTTCGCGCATCGCGTGCGAGCCGATTTTTTGCGGAGAGTCCTTTCATGCCTGTTCGGGCCGTCATCTTCGATTTCGATCTGACACTGGCGGATTCGTCCGAGGCGATCATCGAATGCACGGAGTACGCGTTGCATCAACTGGATGCCGTCGGCGCGACGCCGGCGCAGATCGGTGCCGTGATCGGGCTGCCGCTGCACGAGATGTTCCGCTCGCTGACAGGTGAAACCGAACCGGCGCGGGCTGACGCGTTCGCGCGGCATTTCGTGGCGCGTGCCGACGAGATCATGGTGCCCGGCACCCGAATCTATCCCGAGGTGCCGTCGCTGCTTGCCGGGTTGCGTGCGCAAGGACTCGCCGTCGCGATCGTGTCGTCCAAGTTTCGCTACCGGATCGAGGCGATTCTCGAACGTAACGGTTTGCAGCCGCTCGTCGACGTGCTGATCGGCGGGGAGGACGTGCAGCGTCACAAGCCCGATCCCGAAGGGCTCGTGCTGGCGCTGGCGCGACTGGGCTTGCCGGCCCGTTCGGCGATCTACGTGGGCGACCACGCGGTGGATGCGCAGGCGGCCGAGCGTGCCGGCGTGGCGTTCGTCGGCGCGGTGAGCGGGATGACGTCGTTCGATGGATGGGCGCGCGCGGGCAAGCTGGCGGTGGCGGCGCATATCGGCGAACTGGACGCGATCGTGCAACGGATGCAGCGCGATCCGTCCGAAGCGTCGGGCTGACGCGTCCCAGCCCGTCGATCGTCGGGATGTCGACCATCCTGACGATCCGCTTCCAGGTCAGCGCGATCGCCCCACCGGCGGCTGGCGGGTCCGGTGACGGATGCCGGGAATCGGTGTCCGCGAAATGGCGATTTCGCGGGATTCATCCCGGCATCCCGGGTTCGTCAAACTGACCAACCCATGGCGGCTGCATTTCGCTCGGGATTGACGAAATGGTATTTTCAGGAAATCCCGGATTTCGGCGTGAATGCAGATTCGATCGGATATCAGCTGATCGTGCCGATAATGACGAAACTGAAATTCCGGTCGGTATATTTACCATTCGCGTCGCCAGTCTGAATCGTGGCGCCACTGCCGGAAAGCGCCGGGAAGATCACGTTGTCCAGCGTGTTCTGCCCGCCGCCGTATCCCCATTGCGACGCGGTAGCCGCCGGCGTCTTGATGAATGCGGTGCTGAACGAGAGCTGATACGTCCCCGTGCTTTCACGTTTCACCGTGAATCCGCCCGAGCCATCCACGACCGTGCCGTTGCCCTGCACACTGCCCCAAAGCGTAACTTGAGCCATGATCGCTTCTCCTTATCTATTGTTGAAACAATATCGATAATTGAAACGGGATGCCGATTCGGCGTCGCATTAATCATCTGGATCGGCGGTTGTATTGTATGTGATGGATTTTTAAATTGTGATCCGGGGTAAATAATTTATTCTGATTTTCATTTTAAATATGCCGAATTTGCAATTTAAAGAGAGCACTGTTGCGTAACGTTGGCATTCGGTCGTTGGCCGGGTGTCCCGACGATCGACGCGCGGTGATGCCGGGGATGGGCGGGCGGCGCGAACGCGGCGCAGAACCGGTGGGCTGACGCGCTTCCCGTAACGGCCGGGCAGCGCGCGACGGATTCTGCGACCATCGCCGTTAAAGTCACATCCGCCACTCGATCCGTTGCCATGTCACTCATTTCCGTTGCCTTTGCAAGCATCCGGCACCCACGCGTGTTGCCGGCCGCCCGAACCCTGGCGTTCGCGATTTCGCTCGCGGCAGCCATCGGCGTCCTGGGCGGCGCGCATCCGGCCGAAGCCGCCACGCCCACGCAGCGCGCACGTCTCGAGGCACCGGTGAAGGCAGTCGCCGACCAGCGCTTGACCGTCGACACGCCGCAGGGCAGCGCGATGTTGCCCGTCTACGCCGACCATCCCGTCGACGAGGCGGCACCCGACGTCACGCGTGTGTTCATCGTGATTCACGGCACGCTGCGCAACGCCGACGCTTATTACGCATCGGGGCTCAAGGTCGTCGAGAAGGCCGGTGCAGCGGGCCAGGGCACGATGGTCGTCGCGCCGCAATTCCTGACACGCGCCGATACGCGAGCGTTCTCGCTGCCCGCGCCGACGCTGGCCTGGACCCAGGAAGGATGGAAGGGCGGCGAACCGGCCCGCCAGCCAGCGCCGATCAGCTCGTTCACCGCGCTCGATGCATTGCTCGCGCATTTCGCCGACCGCAGCCGGTATCCCGCGTTGTCGACGGTCGTCGTGATCGGCCACTCCGCCGGCGCGCAGTTGTTGCAGCGTTATGCGGTGGCCGGGCACGAAGGCGATGCGCTGGAGCGGGCCGGCATCGCGGTGCGCTATGTGGTCGCGAACCCGTCGAGCTACCTGTATTTCGACGACGAACGGCCGGATGGCCAGGCGATCGCCGGCGGAACCTGCCCGCGCGCGACGGAGTGGAAATACGGGCTGAAGTCGGCGCCGCCTTATGTCGCGTCGCAGGACGTGCGCGATCTTGAAACACGCTATGTCGCGCGTCATGTCGTGTACCTGCTCGGCCAGGCCGACACGAACCCTTACACCCACTTCATCGACCGCTCATGCGCGGCCATTGCGCAAGGCCCGTACCGGCTCGCACGCGGGCTCGCGTATTTCGACTATCTGAAGAAACGGCATCCTGACGATCTCGCGCAGCAGGTCGTCGAAGTGCCGGGCGTCGGGCATGACGGCCTCGGGATGTTCACGTCCGCTTGCGGGCTGGCCGTGCTGTTCGGGCAGGCGTTGCCGCAATCGTGTCCGGTCGTCGCCGGTACGGCGCGGGACATGCGCGCGGCAGGGCAGTGAGCGTGCGTGCGAGGTCCACGCACGGCAAAAATCGATCGATCAGAAAAATGCAGAAATCGGCAAGATAAATTCATTTCCCTGCGAAGCACTTGCGGTTCAGGATGACGGCGTTGCCAGGAGCGCTCCCCATGAACATCACGATCCTCGATGACTATTTCGACACGCTGCGCACGCTGCCGTGCTTTCGGAAGCTGGACGGGCACGCGGTCACGATCTGGAACGATCACGTGCAGGACGTCGACGCGCTGGCCGAGCGCCTGCGCGACACGGAAGTGCTGGTGCTGATCCGCGAACGCACGCAGATCCGCGCGCCGCTCATCGCGCGGCTGCCGAAGCTGCGGCTGATCAGCCAGCGCAGCGTCTATCCGCACATCGACATCGATGCGTGTACCGCGCACGGCGTGATCGTGTCGTCGAACCCGCATGCTGGCACGCCCTCATATGCGGCCGCCGAGCTCACGTGGGGCCTCGTGCTCGCCGCGATGCGCCAGATTCCGCAGCAGATGCGCGCGCTGCAGGCCGGTAACTGGCAGATCGGTGTCGGGCGGACGCTGCGCGGGCGCACGCTGGGGATTTACGGCTATGGCCGGATCGGTGCGGAGGTTGCCCGGTACGGCGCGGCATTCGGGATGAACGTGCGGGTCTGGGCGCGCGAAGCGTCGCTGCAGCGTGCGCGCGACGACGGGTGGAGCACGGCACCGGACAAGCCCACCTTCTTCGAATCCTGCGATGTGCTTTCGCTGCATATGCGACTTGTGCCGGCCACGCGCGGCATCGTGACGGCCGAGGATCTGGGCCGGATGAAACCGGGGGCGCTACTGGTGAACACGAGCCGTGCGGGCCTCGTCGCACCGGGCGCGCTCGAAGCGGCGTTGCAGGCCGGCCGGCCCGGGATGGCGGCGGTGGACGTCTACGAGACGGAGCCGTTGCGCGACGCGCGGCATCCGCTGCTGCGTTTGCCGAATGTCGTATGCACGCCGCACATCGGGTACGTGACGGAGGACGAATACGAGACGCAGTTCGCGGATGTGTTCGACCAGATCGTGTCGTATGCGGCCGGGCAGCCGATCCACGTGGTCAACCCGGACGTGCTCGAGCGCGAAACGGCGTCGATCGAGCCGCTGATCCTCGACCTGCTCGAATGGATCGGGCCGGCCGGGCGGCCCTATGACGAGGTGATCGATGCGTGGCGCACGTCGTGCCCGCGCCTGCCGGTGTGGGAGGAAGCCTGCGCGCGCGGCTACGTGGTCCGGCCCCCCGCGCATGACGGCGTGGCGATGGTCGAGGTGAACGCAGCCGGCCGGGCCCGCCTTCAGGCCGGCCGCGTGTGATCGTGCCGGTGCCGTCGGCGCGCGATAGGGGCGCCGCGTGTCATGCCGGATCTTCCGTGATCGGCGGCCCGCTGGCGTCGAATACCGTCAGGCCTTCCGTCGGGTCCGTCGGTGTCTCCCACGGACGCGCCGCGATGGCCCGTTGCGCGGCCTCGTAGCCGGCCTGCCGGCGGGCCTCGATGCCGGCCGGCGTGAAATCGATGTCCTTGAACTGATTGTCGTCGGCGAGTCGCGGCGCCGCGAGCTTGATCAGATGCATCGTGGTTTCGCATCCCCACGCGGCGAGCCGGCGCACGGCCGGCGACGCGCGTTCGGCTTCCGGCACGTGCCGGGCCAGCTCACGGATCACGTGGCGCAGCCGGTGGATCTGCTGCTGGCGCGCGATGTGGCTGTCGGTGCGGCTCGCGTACTGGATGTCCTTCTGCCGCTCCGACACCTGCCAGATGCTCTCGGGCTCGGGGCCGGCCGGGTTCCACATCTGCACGGAGAAGATGATCGAGCTGCGGCGTGGATTGTCGTCGAGCACGACCTCGACCGGCGTGTTCGAATACACGCCACCATCCCAGTACGGCTCGCCGTCGATCCTGATCGCCGGGAACGCGGGCGGCAGCGCGCCGGAACTCATGATGTGCTCGAGCGCCAGTCGCGTATCGCGTGAATCGAAATAGCGCATCGCGCCCGAGCACGCATTGACCGCGCTGACGGTCAGGCGTGGGCGGCCCGCGTTCAGCAGGTCGGGATCGATCAGCGACGCAAGTGTGTCGCGCAGCGGCGCGATCCGGTAATACGACGCGCGATCGACGCCGAGGCGGACCATCGGCCCGAGCCACGAGGCCGGATTGGGCTGGAAGAATCCCGCGATACCGCCGCCGATGATCATCAGCTCGGCCAGCGTCCGGTTCCAGCCGGGCAGCAGCGGTGCAGTGTCGAAACGGGTCCGTTCGGTCACGCGGCGCCAGAATGCCGACAGCTTCTCGTAACGCTGCGCCGGCGGGTTCCCGGCGATCAGCGCCGCGTTGATCGCGCCGATCGACGTCCCGACCACCCAGTCGGGCCGGATACCGGCTTCGTCCATCGCCTGAAAGACGCCGAGCTGGAAAGCGCCCAGGGCGCCGCCGCCCTGGAGCACGAGCACCACTTGCCCGGGGAGATCCATGCGTGCCGGCTGGCTCGCGGTCATGGCTGGCCTCGCTGCGTGTGATAGTGGGTCGGGTCTGAACGGTTCGATTCAGTTTAGGCGATCGGCGGCGCAGGGCCGCCCGCAGTGCAACGGGCGGCCGCGGTTGATTCGGCGGCAGTCGCTTCCGACCCTCGAGCGCGTGTCGTGATGCGCCGCGTCATTCGACCGTGATGGTCTCCTTCATGTACGGGTGAATCCCGCAGAACACCTTGTAGACGCCCGGCTTGTCGAAGCGGAACGCGTACGTCTCGTCCTGGTCGAGCGCCTTCGAATGAAAGATGCCTGCGTCGTTGACGACGGTGTGCGGTTCCGCGTCGAGGTTCTTCCACGTGATCGTCGTGCCGGCCTTGATCGTCGTCGACATCGGCGAAAACATGAAGTTGTGGATCGTCACGAGCGTGCCGTCGGGGCCCTGGGCGAACGCGGTGAGCGGGGCGGTGGCGCACAGGAGCAGCGCCGCGACGAGGCTGGATGGCTTGAGGCGGGTCATGTCGGTCTCCCTTGGGTTCAGTGCGTCAGGCCAGCGTCGCATCGTGCAGCGACGACGCGACCGGATGGCCCGCGAATTCGACGGTCGTCACGCCGAGCATCGACGGCAGCCGGTCGCGCGGCACGGTGAGCGGCACGGGGCCCGGGCCGTTGCCGGCCGTCGGTTGCGGGAACGCGGTGGAGCGCGCGGTGTGGAACGTCACGTTGCCCTCGACCTTCGACACGATCTGGTGGATGTGCCCGTTCAATACGGTGACCGAACCGAAGCGGCGCAGCAGCGCCATCGTCTGCGGCGCGTCGCCGGTGCCCCAGCCCCACGGCTCGTAGATGGTCCACATCGGCATGTGCGAGAACACGACGATCGGCGTGCTCGACGAGCGGCCCTTGAGATCCTGTGCGAGCCACGCGAGCTGGTCGTCGCCGAAGCTGCCGAGCCCGTTCGGCTTGAAGTGCATCACGTTGACGAGGCCGATGAAGTGCACGCCCGCGTGATCGAAGCTGTAATAGCCGCGGTTGTCCGACGCCTTGCCGAACCGGCCGAAATATTCGGCGCCCGAACCGTCGGTGACGTCGTGCTCGCCGGGCACCGTATGCAGTTCCGGCACGCGCAGCGCGGAGAGCAGTTGCGACGCGTGGTCGAACTCCTCGGGCTTGGACAGGTGCGTGATGTCGCCGGTATGGATGGCCAGCGCGGGCATCGCCGGCATGCCGTTGACGAGGTCGATCGTCTGCTTCAGCGTGGCCGATACGTCGGGGTTCGCCTCCTTGTTGAAGCCGATGTGCGTGTCGCTGATCTGCACGAACAGCGGGCGGCCCGCGTTGGCCGGGAGCGCGTCGCCGGTCTGCGCGAGCGCGAGGTCGAACGGCGTCAGGATGCCGCCCGACAGCGTAAACAACGTGCCGAGGCCGCCGAAGGCCATGCACTGCAGTGCCTTGCGGCGCGACGGGTTGGTGGGGATCGATGAAGACATGTGAGCCTCGCATTCGTGTGACGAAACCGGACGGCCGGATCGTCCTGGAATAAACCGGCGCCTTCGCGTGCCATACCGGCGCAGCGGCGAATTTATTCCCGCAAGTTACAAGGTCGAACGCCCGTGTTTGCGGCTTGCGCGGCGATCCGGGATTCTTGTCGGATGACCTGTCAATGTCTTGTAAGTGACACGTCACATTTGCGTCACGACCGATCGATAGCCTGCCACTCCGAGTCACCTCTCCGGAGCCCTTTCATGCCGAATCTCGCGGCAACGGAAACCAGTGGTGCGGTCAGTAACCGCACGCGGATCATCAGCCTCGCGCTGTTCTTTCTGATCATTGCCTGCGGCATCGTCTACGTCGGAATCCATCTGAGCGCCGACCTCAGTCCCGTCAAGGAAAGCTCGGTCCTCCCGTTTCTGCTGCTGATCGTCGCGCTGCTGATCGCGCTCGGCTTCGAGTTCGTGAACGGCTTCCACGACACCGCGAACGCGGTCGCCACCGTCATCTATACGCACTCGCTCGACCCGCACCTCGCCGTCGTGTGGTCGGGCCTCTGGAACCTGTTCGGCGTGCTCGTGTCGAGTGGCGCGGTTGCGTTCGGCATCCTGCAGTTGCTGCCTGTCGAGCTGATCCTGCAGGTGGGCAGCGGCTCGGGCTTCGCGATGGTGTTCTCGCTGTTGATCGCGGCCGTCACGTGGAACCTCGCGACCTGGTATTTCGGATTGCCGTCGTCGAGTTCGCACACGCTCGTCGGTTCGATCATCGGCGTCGGTTTGATGAACCAGATCGTCAGCGGCCCGTCGGGTACGAGCGGCGTCGACTGGAACCAGGCGCTCGGCGTCGGCAAGGCGCTGCTGTTCTCGCCGCTGATCGGCTTCGTGCTGTCCGCGCTCGTGCTGCTGCTGCTGAAGGCGCTCGTGCGCGTGCCGGCGCTGTACCAGGAGCCGAAGGGCAACAAGCCGCCGCCGTTCTGGATCCGCCTGCTGCTGATCCTCACCTGCACGGGCGTGTCGTTCGCGCACGGCTCGAACGACGGGCAGAAGGGCATGGGGCTGATCATGCTGATCCTGATCGGCGTGATGCCGACCGCGTATGCGCTGAACAAGGCCGTGACGCCCGATCAGACGAGCACGTTCGTCGCGGTGGCGCGCCACGCGTCGACGACGCTCGTCAAATACGTAGACCCGGCCGCACAGACGGCCGACCCGCGCGCCGATGTCGAGGCATACGTCCGCACGCACAAGCTGACGCCGGCGACGATTCCCGCACTGGGCAAGCTCACCGACACCATCGCCGACCAGGTCGCGCAGGCCGGCGGCATCTCGAGCGTGCCGCAGAACCTCGTCGACAACGTGCGCAACAACATGTACGTCGCGTCCGAGGCGATCCGGTTGATGGAGAAGGCGAAGGCGCCGGCGTTCTCGGTCGAGGACGCGAGCGCGCTCGAAGCGTTCAAGAAGCAGATGGACCGCGCGACGAAATTCATCCCGACCTGGGTGAAGGTCGCGGTCGCGATCGCGCTCGGCCTCGGCACGATGGTCGGGTGGAAGCGGATCGTCGTGACGGTCGGCGAGAAGATCGGCAAGTCGCATCTCACCTACGGGCAGGGCGCATCGGCCGAGGCCGTCGCGATGCTGACGATCGGGATGGCCGACGCCTACGGGCTGCCGGTGTCGACGACGCACGTGCTCGCGTCGGGCGTGGCCGGCACGATGACGGCCAGCGGCGCGGGCCTGCGCTGGGATACGGTGCGCAACCTCGTGCTCGCGTGGGTGCTGACGCTGCCCGCTTCGATCGCGCTGTCCGCCGCCCTGTACTGGGTGCTGCACGGATTGTTCTGACCCGCGCCGGGGAGCGCGACGTCCGGCCGCGTGTTGCGCGTCCGGTCCCATCGATTTTCAATTCCACACAAGACGCTACCGATGGATATCAGTTTCTTCGATCCGAATCGCACCGCCAACGCGTCCGCGTGGCGCGTGCTGCCCAACCGCTGGGACGTGGTCGCGTTTCCGCTGATCATCGGCATACTCGCGATGGCGATCGTCGGCTTCCACCAGACGATGGCGCCGATCGGCGTGCTGCAGACGCAGAAGATCTCGCTCGATCCGTCGAATTTGCCCGAGTACGCGTTGCGCACCACGCTGCGGATGCTCGCCGCGATGATCGCATCGCTTGTGTTCACGCTCGTCTACGGCACGCTCGCCGCGAAAAGCCGGCGTGCCGGCATGGTGCTGATCCCGGTCCTCGATATCCTGCAGTCGGTGCCGGTGCTCGGCTACATCTCGTTTACCGTTACGTTCTTCCTCGCGCTGTTTCCGGGCCGCGTGCTCGGTGCGGAGCTGGCCGCGATCTTCGCGATCTTCACGAGCCAGGCGTGGAACATGACGTTCAGCTTCTACCAGTCGCTGCGCACGGTGCCGCGCGACCTGAGCGAAGTGTCGCGTGGCTTTCACCTGACGACGTGGCAGCGCTTCTGGAAGCTCGAAGTGCCGTTCTCGATGCCGGGGCTGATCTGGAACATGATGATGTCGATGTCGGGTGGCTGGTTCTTCGTCGTTGCGTCGGAGGCCATCACCGTCGGCAACCAGACCATCACGCTGCCGGGCATCGGCGCATATCTCGCGCAGGCGATCTCCGACAAGAACCTCGGCGCGGTGGGCTGGGTGATCGTCGCGATGTCGGTCGTGATCCTCGCCTATGACCAGTTCCTGTTTCGCCCGCTCGTCGCGTGGGCCGACAAGTTCCGGATGGAGAACACCGCGTCGGGCGATGCGCCGCAATCCTGGCTGCTCGACATGATGCGCCGCACGCACCTGATCCATCAGCTGCTCGTGCCGGCCGGCTGGCTGCTGTCGCAGGCCGCGCGGATTCCGCTGCGCTTTCCGTCGCTGAAAAGCACGCGTGCGCGCGGTGCATCGTCGCGCGGCTCGTCGCGCATCGGCGACATCGTGTGGGGCGCGTTCGTGATCCTGCTGACGGTGTACGTCGTGTGGCGTGTCGTCACGTTCGTCGCGACCGGCGTGACGATGGGCGAAGTCGGGCACGTGCTCGTGCTCGGTCTCATCACGCTGCTGCGCGTGCTGGTGCTGATCGCGATCGCGTCGGTGATCTGGGTGCCGCTCGGCGTGCTGATCGGGTTGCGCCCGGCGCTGGCCGAGAAGATCCAGCCGCTCGCGCAGTTTCTCGCCGCGTTCCCGGCGAACCTGCTGTTCCCGGTGTTCGTGATCGTGATCGTCCACTTCCACCTGAACGCGGACATCTGGCTGTCGCCGCTGATCGTGCTCGGTACGCAGTGGTACATCCTGTTCAACGTGATCGCCGGCGCGATGTCGTATCCGAACGACTACAAGGAAGCGACGAAGAACTTCCGCATCCGCGGCTGGCAGTGGTGGCGGCAGGCGATCCTGCCCGGCATCTTCCCGTACTACGTGACGGGTGCCATCACCGCATCGGGCGGCGCGTGGAACGCGAGCATCGTGTCCGAGTTCGTGCAGTGGGGCGACACGAAGGTCGTTGCTCACGGCCTTGGCTCGTATATCGCGCAAACGACCGCCGCCGGCGATTTTCCGAAGATCATCCTGGGCATCGCCGTGATGTCCCTGTTCGTTACCCTGTTCAACCGTCTGCTGTGGCGTCCGATGTACGCCTATGCGGAATCCCGGCTCCGTCTCGATTGAGAGTAAGCGCGATGCAAAATTCGACCGTTATCAACGCCCCCGCCAAGACGTCCCAGCCGCTGCAGCCGCCGCGCCTCGGCGACGAAATCCTGCGCGTCGAGCACGTGAACCGCGGCTTCAACAAGTCGCAGGGCGAATTGCTCGTGCTCGACGATGCGAACCTGTCGCTGCGCGAAGGCGAGATCGTCGGGCTGCTCGGCCGTTCCGGCTCGGGCAAGTCGACGCTGCTGCGCATCATCGCCGGGCTGATCGAACCGACCGGTGGCGAGGTGACCTATCTCGGCCAGCCGCTGCGCGGGCCGGCCGAAGGCGTCGCGATGGTGTTCCAGACCTTCGCGCTGTTCCCGTGGCTCACCGTGCTGCAGAACGTGGAAGCCGGCCTCGAGGCGCTCGGCGTCGGCGCACGTGAGCGGCGCGAGCGGGCGCTGGCCGCGATCGACCTGATCGGTCTCGACGGCTTCGAGAACGCGTATCCGCGCGAGCTGTCGGGCGGCATGCGCCAGCGCGTGGGCTTTGCGCGCGCGCTCGTCGTCGACCCGACGATCCTGCTGATGGATGAACCGTTCTCCGCGCTCGACGTGCTGACGGCCGAGACGCTGCGTACCGACCTGCTCGATCTGTGGACGCAGGGCCGGATGCCGATCAAGTCGGTGCTGATCGTCACGCACAACATCGAGGAAGCGGTGTTCATGTGCGACCGGATCCTCGTGCTGTCGTCGAACCCGGGCCGCGTGATCGCCGAGATCAAGGTTCCGTTCAAGCATCCGCGCAACCGGCTGGATACCGATTTCCGCAAGCTCGTCGACGACATCTACGCGAAGATGACCGCGCGCCAGACCAACGAGGCGACCAAGAAGGGGCTGGAGCTCGGCAGCTGGATGCCGCGCGTGTCGACCAACCTGATGGCCGGCCTGATCGAAACGCTCGCGATGGCGCCGTACCACGGCCGCGCGGACATGCCGGAAATCGCGCGGACGCTGCATCTGGAAGTCGACGAACTGTTCCCGATCGCCGAAGTGCTGCAGTACCTCGGCTTCGCGGACGTGCGGGAAGGGGACGTGTTCCTGACGCCGCCGGCACGCGTGTTCGCGGAATTCGGCACGCAGGAACGCAAGCTGATGTTCGCGGATCATTTGCTGAAGCACGTGCCGCTTGCTGCGCGTATTCGGAAGGTGTTGAACGAGCGCCCGGGCCATAGGGCGCCGCGCGTGCGGTTCGAGCAGGAGCTGGAGGATTTCCTGTCGGACGAAGCGGCTGAGGAAACGCTGGATGCAGTGATCGACTGGGGGCGTTACGGGGAGGTGTTCTCGTATAACGACAAGACTGAGGTGTTCAGTCTTGAGGATGTCGAGTCGTGAAGTCTGGAAGTTGATTCGTGTGGTGCGACATCCATCCGTCATCGATGTCGCACCTACGTTGGAGCCTGCTGCATAGCCGGCAGGGTTGCCGACGGGCTTGACCGTGACGGTTCCAGCCTGCCGACGGAAGAGCGAGCCGATCAGTTCGGCGACGAATCCGAGCGTCATTCCGGCATGGGTGCAACACCCTGTCATGCCACTCTCTGACCGCACTGCCGGTCTGACGGCCTCGATTAGCCATATCAAAAATGGCAAGTTCGAATCACAACTATCGCGTGACAATTTTCTACATTGTTCGATTCGATTATTTGCGGGGCTAATCGATCGATGTCGTATGGGGGTATGGATTGCGAGGATGCTTTATTGAATGATTGTCGAGTGCTCATTAAATCGATTTTTTTGAAAGATTGATTTTCTCTTATAGGGAATGGCACTGGAGGGTGGCTGCCGCGTACCTCTGAGGCGGTGAGGCTTGCGGGGCCATTGCTTCACCAAGGATTCGGCTCTGTCGGAGCCATGAGCGGGAAGATGTCGAGATGTTCCTGGTCGAGAAAAATAAAAATTAATTTAATAAAATGCGACGCTGTTCTTTTGGAATATCGTAAAAGATAACGGCTTATCAGGTCTGGGGCAGTGTGTGTTCATTTCCATGAGCCTATGCTTCACTGGCGAGAGCGTAGTGGCACTGCGTCCCCGAATGCATGAGTGGACGGACGTGCCGGTGTACAACCTCTCGTTCAACAGCAGCCATGCTAACCATTCAGGATGTGCTGAAACACCCTGGTTCGGTCGTTACCCAACCATTGCATCTGGAGATCGCGACGCTGGATGCACCGATCTCCGTTGTGTCCTTCGTCCTGACCGAGGAGATGAATACGCGATTCCTCGCGGACATCACCGTGACGTCGAAGGACAAACGGATCGACGGTGCGGCGATCGTCGGTCGGCCGGCGATCTTCACGATCGAGGAACACGCGTCCGTGCCGTCGATGGCGGGGATGATCGCGCCGGTTCAGCATGCGGCGCGTACCGTGCACGGCGTTGTCACGCAATGGACTCGAGTCAAAGTGTCTCGCGACGAGGCGACCTATCAGTTGCACCTGAAGCCCCGCCTCTCGCTGCTTGAAGAGGTGCATGATTCGGCCGTATTTCTGGACAGGTCGTTGCATGAGCTGCTGGCCGACGTGATCGTCGATCGCAGTTTGTTCCAATCCTTCGATGTCGAGTTCGAGCTGGAGGGGCTCGACGGGAAGTTGGAACAAACCGTGATGTACGAGGAGACGGTCGCGAACTTTATCGACCGGCATTGCCGGCGCGCGGGCGTCTATTACTACTTCAAGCAGGCCAGGAAGGAGGACGGCCCGCAACGCGACACATTGGTGCTCAGCAATACGCCGCGCGGCTATATGCGGGCACTCGAGGTGCCGTTGCTGCCGCATTCCGGTCTGGTGAGCTGGCACGAGGCAATTCTGACGCTGGAAGCCACGCGCGTGCTGGTGCCGCAGAAGGTGTGCGAATGGGATCACAACTACCGCATACCCGACGATCCGCTACAGGTCGAGGCGGTCGTGGCCCAGGACGACCGCTCGGTGTATGGGAGCGTGAACCGCAGCATCGACCATTTCCATTCGGTCGAAGAAGGGCAGGCGCTGGCTGACGCGCGGCGTGACGAACTGCTCACGCGGCAGATGCGGCTCTCGGGCACGAGTAACGTCATTGGCATGACGCCCGGCATGGTGGTGAGGATTACCAATGACGTGGTGCCGGAGGCGCCGCACGGGATGGTGATCACGAAACTCGTCACGACCGGCAGCCGCAGCCAGTCGGTGATCAACACCTTCGAAGCGATCCCCGCGCACCAGACCTATCGGCCGGAATATGTTCCTGAAAAGCACTGGCGATGGGTCACCGGCATGCTGATCGGTGTGGTCGAATCCGGCGACGACGAGCCGTACGCGTGGATGGATGAGTACGGCCGCTATCGCGTCAGGCTCTTGTTCACTCGGCACAGCGGAAAGTGTGGCACGAACAGCATTCCGTTGCGCCTGTTACGTACGTCTGCATCATATCGCGGCGGCCTGCACGTCCCTTTGCTTCCACGGTCGGAGGTGCGCATTGTCGCGACTCAAGGAAATTGCGATCGGCTGCTTATCGCTGGGGCCTTGCATGACTATGCCCATAGGGACCTCGTGCATGGCAAGGAGGGCTGGTACAGCCGCGCTGTGTTCCGCTCCCCGCTGCTCGGCAACAAGCTGCGTTTCGAGGATCTGAAAGACCGCGAAGGCATCCGCCTGGCGACGGTGTTCGGGCAGTCGTCGCTCAACATGGGTTGTCTCGTCGACAGTGAAAAGAACAAGCGCGGCGAGGGCTTCGAGCTGACCACGCAGGACTGGGGCACGATGCGTGCGCCGAAGGGGTTGTTCGTCTCGGCAGACGCGGCAGGCGGGTCCGGGAAGCCGCACCTCGATATGCCCGCCGCTGTCGCGCAACTCAAGGCTGCATTGCAGCGTGTAACGGACCTTGCGGTTGCGGCGACGCAGGTCAAGGCCGATCCTGCGGACCGCGCGACGCAGGCGGCGCTGCTAGACGGCCTGAATCAGCTCCGCGACGCGGGGTTGCTTGCGAGTGCCCCCGGCGGCATGGCATTCGTGACACCGAAATCGGTGCAGCACTCGGCGGGCGAGAACGTGATCGTCACCGCAGGTCAGGACCTGGACGTGAGTGTCGTCAGGCGGCTGCGCATGGTGGCGGGTGACCTGATCTCCCTGTGTGCGCACAAGCTCGGTATCAAGATTTTTTCGAAAGGGAAAATCGAGCTGCAGGCACAACGTGCTTCGATGGATCTCTTCTCTGACGAGCAATTACATGTGTCGAGTGCCAGCGCGAATGTGCTCGTGAGCGCCAAGACCGGGGCGATGGTGGCCAGTGGCGGCGCGTCGATGGCCATCGAGAAAGGCAATGTCGTATTCAACTGTCCGGGCGAGTTTCGTATCAGAGCTGCCTCGTTCACGTTCGAAGGGCCACGCAATACGTCCATCAGCTTGCCGCAACTGCCGGTGAGCGACTACCAGCCCAGCGACAAATACAGCCACACACGGTAACGATCATGATCATCAGCCCGCCATTTCTGCCCGAAGCCGGTCTCGTGGCCCCGACCGGGACGAACCCCGATCCGATGATGGACGCGGTAGACAAGTTCGAAGGTGATCACGGCATCTATCCCATCGCCCACGATCGGCGCTGGCATTGTGGCGTGCATCTTCAGTCCGATACGAAAGGAGAGGTGTACGCGATTGCCGACGGGGAAGTCGTTGCCTATCGCGTCTGCCAGCATGCCGTTGATAGCGGCACGAGCCATACCGGATTTGTATTGCTCAAGCATACGACCGAGACGGGTGAAGGTCGTACGCTGACTTTCTATTCGCTTTATATGCATCTGTTGCCGCTGGTGGAATATGTGGAGCACGGTGCGGACAAAGAGGTGGTGCCGGAATTCCTGCGCATACCGACTGGCCGAGTGAGCAAGGGGCAGGTGACGCCGGCGGTCTCGGGGGAGGGCAAGAAGGTCCGGCGCAAGGATGTACTGGGGTGGCGTGGGCAATATGAGGGTATGCCGCATTTGCATTTAGAAATCTTCATGTTGCCGGCGGATTTCGACACTTATTTTGGGAGCACGCAACTGGGTAGGAGCGCGCCGACCCCGCCGAATGGAACGGACTGGTGGGGGCACGCGTATTTCGTCATTCCGGCGGGCGGCAACTTTCGTCGATTGCCTGAGAAGGCCGATGCTCGAAACAAGCTGCACGGGATCGAATTCAAGCCGGGTCAAGAGGGCTCGAACACATTGCCGTTGCTTGTCGAGACCTACTTCAACCTCGGCTCGAAATACACCAGAGTATGGAGCGTTGCGCAAGACGGCAGCCGCACGCTGCTCACGCCGCAACCCGTCGAGGAAAAGGACTACGAATACGACCTGTACAAGCGCGCGACGGCGCTTTATTCGTCATGTCCGAGCGACGGCTACGAGTTGCTGCGTTTCGGTCGCATCCTGTCTCCGTCTCAAACACTGGCGGCAGACGCGCGCGCGACGTGGATGCAGGTCAATTGGGCGGCAGACAAGGTGGGCTACATTGACATTAATGATTCAAGTATCCAAAAATTCTCCGACGCGGACTTCCTGTCATTGATGGGCTGGCAAAAAATAACTGAGGGTAATACGCCGTTCGATAGTGACGGAATGTGTGATGTGGATGCGCTGAGGGAAATATTGAACGATGCCGCTCCGCACAAGGTAGCAGCGGTGACGGTTGAAACGCCGGAAATTCACAAGGAGAGAGTGCTCTGGGCCTATGTAAAGGACAACACCCAGGTACGGCAACAGCTACGCGGGTTCGTCTGCAACGCGCCGAGTGAATGGGACAGTACAAACAACGAGGAGCGCTATGCGAGGCTGCTTGACGAGGGAGGTTTTTATCATGGTAATGACAAGGGCTACAACGATTTCATGAAGTATCTGAAGGAAGTTCAGTTTTGGGACAAAACGGGGCTTCCGGCGGGGAAGAGGTTGTGGTTTTTCCATCCGCTCGAGTTTATTCGGCATTTCCGAAAATCTGCATGGTTCAGTAAAGATGAGTTCGCGTTAATTTACTCAAACAGTCACATGTCTGGTAACGCGAGTGCTATCCGGGAAAAATACAGAAAACCTTTGAATTTATCGCTTAGAAAATATGGATTGACGAGTAGTCTGAAACAATCCCATTTCCTAGGCCAAGGCGCAGTGGAATCAAAATTTCTATGTGGCATGCAGGAGACGAGTATGGTTGGTAAAGTGACTGAGGTTGCGGTTTACGGAGAGCGCATAAATCCAATTTCGGAAAAATCTGAAAAAGATCTTGGGCACTGGTACGGTGAAATTTCCTCTGAAGACGATCCATATTTCAGATTGACCAAATACGGTTCAAAAGGCGGCTTCATAGCATCGTCGTATAGCTGGAGATTTGGGAACTGTGATAGCGAGGATGCTCAAAAATTCCGTGGTCGCGGGTTTAAGCAGCTTACATTCCGAAGCAATTATTCTGACTATTGGTTGTATCGTGGATGGATTGCACAAGCTAATTTTTCCGCCTCGTGGTGGAGTGATCCTCAATATGGGTTGAAAAACCGCGCGTTAATGAAAAAAATTCCTGCTCACATTGAAAATCCTCAGATTGTTGCCACTGAGCCGGAAAATTGCTTGGATTCGGGGGCTTGGTATATAACCTGTCTCAGATCGAAGGTTCTGCGCGCTATTGACCGGGATGATTTTCGTCTCGCGAAGACGGCGGCAGAACTCGCGAGAGAGAAGAAAGTGATAATGGATATCACTATGGGAATTAATGGAGGGGACGGCGGGATTGGCGATCGAGTCAAGTATACTCGCATGATCAAGAAGGTTCTTCTTTGAAAGTAAATCAGTTCATATTAATTGGTCTGGTAGCCGCATCAACTCTGGGTTACTGTGGGCCTATTGGTGCCGCGGGTGCTTCCGGGTATTTTATTTTCTCCGGGCGGACGATTGCTGGCGAATTTTATTGCTTAATTGACAAAGAACCCGTTGGCGCGACACTGAGTTCGGATGGTGCGGTAGTTATCATGTCTGGCACCGATTACGTTCCTGTCGATGAGTTAAATCATTGTGCAGCTAATACGCCGATTCATGTGAGACGTGCTGCTCCACATGTGAGCTTCTTGTCAGACGTAAATCTTAAAGCGGGCATTTATGCGTCAATGATACCGGTTGCTGTCTCTCCTATGAGTTTTTTGGCGGTTGTTGGGAGGCTCGGGAGTGATAGGAATTTGGTGAAAATTCCGGGTTTCTATAGGACTACCGTAAGCAAATCTAAGCTGAAAGGGGATGCATCTTCAAATATGTTTCCTGTTATATCGCTTGATGGGAGATATGTATCATTGGATTGGCGTCAGTGTGAGGTGGGATCAAAAATTAACGTTATTGAAATAAGGAGTGGGAGGTCAGTTGAAATCGATGGCAAAAAGTGCGCTGAGTTGTTCAATTGGGAAAGGTAATTTTGTTGGGTGTTGGCGGTTTTTTATGGTTGATGAGTTTTTCGTGAAATTTTTTTAGCGTGCTTGTGTTTTTTATCGATCTCTCTTGGGTTGTGCTCACTTTGTATGCGCGGGAAGCATTTGATGGTGAGATTTGGGTCTACTTGCTGGATTATAAAAAGGCGGCTCAATTCGGATGACTCTGTGTGCGTGGACGTGGATGGACTAAGTGTAACTGCCTTCATATGATTTTATAAAAATCCTGCTGATAATGTTTTTGAGTATAGCGGCTATTTTTGATATAAGGGCCTTTCTGTGGAAGGTGTAAGACAAATCCCTTTGTTGTCTGGTGATGATTTTGTATATGTTGCAGGAGACAATGGCTTTCCATATCTGACGAATACGCTGCTGTACTATTTTCGGTGAAAAACCCCAGTGCTGGCGGTAGTATGGGGTTGGCGCCCATATCATCTGTTGGTCGCATACGGTCATCTCGTAATAGGGTGGTGCCGATTTTTGACTGAAAATCAGAATGGAATGATTTGTTTTAAGAAGGATCTGCCGATCCATGTGACATGAATGGTCGGTCAGTACGTTGGGCGAAAACACGAAGAGTGTATTGGATCTTGGGGGTAAGGTGTGAGGAGGTGTGTTGCGTTCATTTTTCCTTTGATAATTTTCATGTCGGATGCGCGTGCGAAGATGGTTATATCTTGTGACGGGAGGTATTCGGCGCAAATTTTCGGCCGGTCCGATTTGCTAGTTAAGCGGGGTGGTAGGGTGATTGGGGTGGTTAAAATCAATCATCATATTAATGGGGGGGTATTTTCGTTGGATGGGAGAAGTTTGGTTGTTTATGGAATGCCGAATAAGATAGATCTTCGTGATCCTCAGGCTCAACTTGTTTATGTTTATGATTTAAATCCAAATTTGCGTATGATTTTTAGGAGGACGTATGGTGGTGGGGTATATGAGGTGGCAATTGGTTCTGGTAAAAAAACAATATTTGTTTCTAGTCGTTTTGGGTTTAGTGTCGTAGATATAAGGAATATAAAAATAAAATCGTATGACCCAATTTCGGAGCCGCGGTTTTCAAGGCAGAAATGTAAGCTTGGCAACTGACTTTGAGGTGGTTATGAAATCCCCCATCCGACAAGGCGACAAACTCGAACACGGCGGCGAAGTCACCGGTGGCTCACCATGGACGACATTCATGGGTATGCCGCTTGCCCGCAAGGGCGATGAGGCGACTTGCAATCTGCATGGCCAGACCGTCATCGACGAAGGTGCCAACAAGTTTCCCGATCGCGACAACAAGCCATTCGCGCTGGACGGCCATCGCTGCGCGTGCGGTTGTCGGTTGATCGCGTCGCTGCCGAACGTCCACTTCGAATAATGCCCGTCGACCTCTCACAGGCGGGGCTCCCGAGCACCTATCCGAGCCGCCCGCGCTTCTGGCCGTGGTGGTTCTGCGTCTGGTTGGCCTGCGCGGTGCTCGGAGCGGCGACCACTCTGCTGATTTGGCCAAAGGGTGAGCGGGCTGGCGGCCCGTGGTTCTGGTTCTGCGTCTTCGGTATCCCGAACGGCTTCTTCGGCTTTCTGTTCGCGATCGAGCGCGTTCGCTATGAGGCCATGTGGTACCAGGCATACCACCGCAACCTCCATCGTGACCGATGGCTGGCGGAGCGCATCCGTGTCGCGCAGCAGCCGCTTCGGGTGCTGGGCGTCGGCTATTGCTTGCCCTTGAACGACCAGACGCTTGCACAGGCGATCGATGCGGGGGTGCGTTTGCCGCGACAGCAGCAGCCCCGTTTGGGCGCGGGTGTCGTTGAGCATTGCCGCTTTGACGACCCGTTGGAACTATCCGACGAAGCCGACGAAGCGGACGTGGCCGACCCGACCGAGGAGAGCGACGCCGTAGCGGATACGCCTCCAAAGCGACCCGTTACCCAGCTCACACTCAGGATCGCCGAAGCGCTCGAACCGCTTGCTGCGAGCCTCCACGTGCTCACGCACTACGAAGCCGCCCACTGGCCAAAAGTGCGCGTACTGGCTGAACCCGGCGAAGAAGCCTTGCGTGAGGACGAGGTGCGCGATGCGCTGCAATTGGTTGGTCTGCCGCCTCTCACTGTGCTGCCCATACCCGCTTCGGACGGATTGCTGTTGGCGGACGCGTGGCTCGACGCCCGCGAGGCATGTCCGCTGCTCGTGATCGCAACGGCATGGCACGAGGAGCGGCCACCGACCGGCAGCACGGAGGGATGCGTCGCGATGCTGCTCGACGCCGGCTTTTACGCTCTACCCGAAGGTGTACACGCGATGGCGACCCTGCATCGCCCCGTCGAGGGCAACGCCGACGAAATCGAATACGGTTTCGCGAATGCCGTGATCTGGGGCAGGGCAGATGTCGCTGCTGTGACGCGTGCCTGGGTCACGCGTGCCGTCAAGCGTTGCAATCAGGGGCTGCGGATCGCAAACCTGGAGGCGCTTGCGAACAGCGAGGCCCAATGTGACCTCGCCTACATCGTGGGCGATTTTGGTAGTGCGAGCGGATGGCTGTCCGTCGTAGCCGCTACCGAATGTGGTGCTGCGGATGCGCCACAACTGATCATCGATGGCGTGCAGTCCGCCGTCATTCATGTGCTTCCCGGTCCACGCGGGAAGGATTCTTCATTGCCTGGACACGCTCAGCATGACCGATCCGAAACTGACCTTGCGATCACTTGACGCAGCACCTGCTGCAGCGTCTGCGCCCTCCGGACGCCTCGCACTCTGGGGCGTGGTTGTCGCCGCGCTGATTGTCGCGGCATGCGCAATTGGCCTCGTATGGAGCCGGGGCGACCTGTTCGATCTCGCACCCGGTGTAGCACGTATGCAAGTAGTGATCGTCATCGTCATCGCGCTGATCGTCTTCGTCGCCATACATCTCTGCCTGTTTTTTATCGGTGCGTACACCATTGCTGGACAGACGTTTCGCAGGGATATCGGCGACGCGACGAAGGCGCAGAAGCCGTTGAAATTCGACGCCCGTCTGCAACGCGTGGCCGAGGAACTACGCGCCTCGCGGGGCAGGCTCTGGCGATACCGATCACCGTGGCTGATGGTGAGCGGCGCTGATACATTGATCGACCAGGTCGCGCCGGGCCTGAAGCGAGCGGGCGCGATACCCGTCGGCAACGCGATTCTCGTGCACGTGGCACCGGACGGCATCGAGGCTGGCGCATGGCGCCGACAAATCCGTAAGCTGCGGCGCCGGCGGCCGGTCGACAGCATTGTGCAGGTTACGCATTCCGACGATCGCGATACCGAACTGCCGCGCGCACTTGCCGCGCTTGTGACCGATATCGGCTGCGCCGCGCCTGTCACGCTCCTGCACGCAGTGCCCACACAGGGCGATCGACCCGAAATGTTCGAGGCGATCGGTGCATTTCCCGGGCTGGCGTACAAGGGGGGGCAGCCGGCGCCGGCATTACGCGATCAGCTTGCGGAGATCGAGCGTGGAACGGCGGATGCAGGCGTTCGCCTGTGTACAGCGCCCATACGCATCACCTGCCTAGCCGAAATCTCACAATACATCGGGAAGCAGCACGAAGATATCGTCGCCGGCTGGCAAACGCTCCTTGGTTCACCCTGGCTGCGCACGCCGCTGGCGGGCGTGATGTTCGCCCCCGTATTTGCGATAACGGCGGCAATGCCGACGCCAGTGCCGGTCACCGTGGACGGGAGCGCGACAGTTCCGAACGTCCCGATCGAGCTCCCGCCGCAACCGGCCGCTCTGCTGCCAGCATGGCACGCAATCGCCAGTCGGAGGCGCATTGGCCGGCGCGTGGGATTCTACTGGCCGAACGCGCTGGCGATGTGCTTGATCGTTGCGGCCATCGCGTGGTGCGCATGGATGTCCGTGTCGTTCATCGCCAACCAGCGGCTCATGCGAGATGCGCGGGCAGCAGCGAGCGCGGCGGTCGATGCGCGGCCGCAGACGGCCGCCGCGTGGCGCGCGCAACTGGCGCTGCAACAGGTGATGGAAACGCTCGAATACCGGCAGCAGCATGGCGTACCGTGGTACCTGAGGGCGGGTTTGTCGCGTAATGACGATATCCTTGACGGTCTCTGGCAACCGTATCGGGTTGCTGCGACGCGCAACCTGCAGACGCCTGTCGTGCAAACGATCGGCAAGCTGTTGCAGGCTGCGGATCAGGCGCGGGCCGACAGCCTTCAATCGCAGGACACGCGGGGCAGTACCTACAACGCGCTCAAGACCTACCTGATGCTCGGCGATCCGTCGCGGGCAGATTCGGCGTTTCTGAAGCGCTTGCTCGTAGCCCTCTGGCCGCGCCCCGTGGAGATGCCGCTGGGTGAGCGTGACGATACCGGCCAACGGCTCGCAGGGTTTTACGCCGATCACCTGAAAGCGCATCCCGAGTGGCGAATTGCGACGGACGATCGCATCGTGACAGCGACTCGCAACATGCTGGTCACGCAGATTGGGCTCGCGTCGGCTGACGACACGGTGTACCAACGCATCCTCGACGACGTCAGAAACAAATACGCCGACGTGTCGCTCGAAACGCTCCTGAATGGCGCCGATGCGCGAGGGATGTTCCTGGCTTCGCAGACCGTGCCCGGGATTTACACGCGCGCGGCGTGGGACGGCATGATTGCTGCGGCGATCGACAAGGCTTCCGGCGAGCGCCAGCTCAGCAGCGATTGGGTGCTGACGGGCAAGCAGCCGCAGCATGCAATCGATATCCCGCTCGCGCACGGTACGATCCAGACCAGGACGGTCGTGGATGAGAAATGCGCAGCCGAGGAACTGAAGCACCGATTGACGGCACGCTATTTTGGTGAGTACACGGCTGCATGGCAGCGCATGCTCAACAGTATGCAGTGGCAACCGACGTCCAATCTTAGTGGCGCGATAGAACAGCTTTCTCGACTGGCGGATGCGCAGACTTCGCCGTTGATCGCATTGATGAAATCCGTGCAGTATCAGGCGCAGGCGGGGCGGCCGTCGCAGGCGCTGGCCGATACGCTGGTGAGAAAGGCACAAAATCTGATCGGGACGGACGAGGATGCGTCGACCGTCGTCTATCCGCTCGACAAGCCGTTTGGACCACTGCTGGTGCTGATGGGCGACACGAACGAGTCACCTGCCGCTGCAAACGGGAAGGGCAGCGCACCAGCCAACATCGCGCTGAACGGCGTGAGCCTGTCGCGTTACCTGACGGCGGTCACGATGATGCGGCTGAAGCTCCAACAGATCGCGAGCAGTCCTGACGCGCAGGCAATGGCGCGCACGCTCGCGCAGGCAGTGTTCCAAGGCAAGTTGTCGGAATTGTCCCAGGCACGCGATGACGCGGCACTCACTGCCGCAAGTCTAGGTACGGCATGGGCAGGGTTCGGCGATGCGATGTTTGCGCAGCCGCTCGAGGCCGCATGGCAGACGATCCTGCAACCGGCCGCAGCTAGTCTGAATGACGCGTGGCGAGCCAGTGTTGCCGCGCCGTTCAACGCGGCGATGAACGGCCGCTATCCATTCTTCGATACGCAGGCCGATGCGTCCTTCGCGGAGCTTGGCCGCTATGTGCGGCCCGATACCGGATTGATTTCGCGTTTCGTCACGACACAGCTGGCTGGCGTGATGAAACTCGAGGGCGACCATTGGGCGCCAAACGAGCTGGCACCGCAGGCATTGCAGTTCGACCCGAAATTCCTGAGCGCCGTCCGGCAATTGTCGACGGTTGGCGCGCAGCTCTACCTGCAGGGCGACGCGGGGGAGAAATTCGAAATGATGGCGCTGCCGACACCGAAAGTGACCCGCTCGGAACTGTCGGTCGACGGCAAGCAGATCGTCTATTTCAATCAGCAGGAGCGCTGGACGCCACTGGCGTGGCCCGGCAACGGCCTGAACGGGCACGCGGGGCTCACATGGCAGACGCTCGACGCTGGTCTGCGACAGGCATTCGATTCGACAGGAGATTGGGCATTCCTACGGCTGCTGAGCAAGGCTGACATCAAGCAGCTCGATAGCACGCGCTATCGGCTCACGTGGAATACCGGGAACGATGAGCCGCTGTCGTACGTATTGCGAACGCAGATCGGTGCAGGGCCGGTCGACCTGCTGAAACTACGTGGATTCCGCATACCTGATCGAATTTTCGTCGTCGGCAAGGCGAGCGCCGCTTCGAAGATGTCGCTCCTGCCACCGCTGCCACCGGATCTCCAACCATGAGTGAAGAAAAAAACGAACCGACGATGCCTGAAGGGGGCGGTTTCGGTGAGGACGACGAGCCGTACCTGCGCTACTTCGATGCGGAGATGCGTTACCTGCGCGAAGCGGGGAGGGAATTTGCGAAATCCCAGCCGCATGTCGCGCGCCGTGTGGGGATGTCGATGCTCGGCGCGCGCCGCGACAGCGTGGAGCAGACTTACGAGGGTTTCGCGTTCCTCACGAGCCGGCTGCGAATGAAGCTCGACGACGCGCTACCGGAAATCACCGATCCGCTGGTTGATCACCTGTGGCCACATGCCGGCCGCACGATTCCGTCGCTGGCAATCCTCGAGTGTATGCCGCGCACCGGCGAGGCGCGGATTCTCGATACATTGCCGCCGGGGTTGCAGGTACGTTCGACACCGGTTGGACGGGGCGGAACGATATGTGTCTATCGAACCACTCAGGCAATACGTCTGCTGGCGCTCAACGTGCGCGAGGCAGGCGTGCGCATGCGCGAGGACGGTCGTACGGTGATCCGACTCGCGTTTGACCTCCTGCACCGCGAGCAGCGGTTGCTGGACGACCTGTCGCGTATCCGTCTATACCTGCATGGGGACCGACCGACTGCATCGGCGCTGTACGGAGCGTTCACGCGCCAAGTCGAGTCGATCGGCGTGCGCATGCCGCGCATACTCGATGGTCAACTGCAACCACGGCCGGCAATGTCTATCGAGGCGGCTGGTTTTGGCACGCAGGCGCGACTATGGCCGATCGATCTCGATGTACGCGACGCCAATCTCGACCGTGAGCAGACGATGCTCGAATATTTCGCGTTCCCCGAGAAGTTTCACTTCGTCGACTTGTGCGGTTTCGACGCGGCCAGTGTGCCACCGGGCGAAACGCGTCTTGAATTCGATATCGTGATCCGGGATCGGATACCTGGTGACGTCACGTTCGGCGCGGACAACATCCGGCTATTCTGCACGCCGGTGATCAATCTGTTCGAACTGGATGCGCAGGCAATCCGACCCAACGTCCACGACCGCGACTATCCCGTGTGCGCCCCGGCGTCAGCGGGCGAGCACGTCGAGCCCTACGACGTACTGTCGGTAGTGGCAAACGATCCACGCACCGCCAGGCAATACACCTATCAGTCGATCAAGGAATTCCGGCACCGGGGCGGGATGGTCCGATACGAGTCGCCGGATCGGTATTACCACTCATTGGTTCGGCAGGGCGTGACGGGCCGGCGCGAGATGGTCGTGACGTTGGGCGGGCATCTCTGGGACGAACCCGGCAGCTTGCCCGATGCGTACGTAACGGTTCGGGTGTTGGCAAACAACGGGCGCTTGCCGCGGATGGCGCTGCGTGAATCGATGATCAACACGCCTGCTTCGAATTTCAATGGTGTCGAACGCGTGCGCAATCTGACGGCCCCGACGATGCCGCTGTATCCCCCGCGCGGCGGGGACTATCACTGGCAGGTGATTTCTCACTTCAATGGTGCCGGCGCGACCGAGCTGAACATGATGGACGCGAACGTGCTGCGTGGCGCACTGTCGTTGTACGACTGGACGCGACAGGACGATAACCGGCGACGTATCGAGGCGATTCATTACGTCTGGCTTGACGAGGAAACGGAACTGGCAGGCGCGCGTGTCGACCGCATCGTGAATGTGAACGTGGGAATCGAGCCGGCGGGTTTCGCCGGGCCGGGCGACGTTGCACTGTTCGGGGACGTACTCAGCCGCTTCGTAGGCCGCTACGCGAGTTTCCATTTTGCGGTGCGGCTCGTTCTGTATGAAGGCGTGGGTGGTCCGATCCGGCGCTATCCATGCTCGATCAAAACGGGAGATTGGTTGTGACACCACGAACATATCGGATGATGCGAAGCGTTCGTTTGGCGAGTGCCGTTGCGCTGACGGTGGCGTCGTTGGCCGGCTGTGGCACGTGGCAATCGGTGAAGGAGACGACTGCCGACGTGACGCGAGCGATTTTCGTCGCGAAGATCAAGCAGATGAATCTCGTGATCGAGAGCCGTTCCGCACTCAACCAGACCGACCAAGGAGAGTCGCTACCGGTTGTGATGCGCGTCTACCAGTTAAAGGATGCGAAGGGTTTCGAGAACGCAGCTTACGTCCAGTTGCTTGATGACGACAAAGCGCTACTGAGCGCCGATCTGCTCGGCAGTCAGGAGGTCACGCTTGCGCCTGGCGCCACCGTGAGGCTGTCTGCGCCATTGGCGGAGGATGCGCGAATCGTTGGCATTGCAGGGTTCTTTCGTGATCACGGCGGTGCCGAGTGGCAACTGACGATTCCGAAGTCGCAGTGGAAAAAGACGGATCCCGTCAGGCTGGTCGTGACGGGCAACCGGATGGAACTGGTGCCCTGAACGAGTTATCGAGAAGATTGTTGGAGTCACTCATTCAATGTTATGGATTGCAGTTGTTGATTCAGGTTGCAAACCCGACGGTGTCGAGCGCTGACGCCGATGCCTGAATGGCGATGAGTCGTCACTCCGGCAAATCCCGCTGGTTGGTGTCCTGTCCGCCACCGCCGGAATTGAGATGCTCGATCTTCTCCATCCGCTGCCTTGCCATCTCCGGCAGCTGGTTCGTCACACAGATCACGAGCGCTTCGGCGAGCGCGAGCGCGGGCACGTTGGTCTGCAGCATCGCGAACGGCTGCCCCCGGATCCGCAGCACGATCTCGGCAAATTCGCCGATCGGTGAGTGCCATTCGTCCGTGATCAGCAGCACGCGTGTGCCAAGTTGGTGAGCGGCCTGCGCGAACCGGATGCTGTCCCGCTGATAACGACGGAAATCGAAAATAACGAGCACGTCACCGGGCCCCATGTCCGCCAACGCGACCGACGCGAGATTCACATTCGGTTCGACATACTGAACATGGGGCCGCGCGTAGGTCAGCGTAAACGAAAACAGCGACGCGAGCGGCGCGGTGTAACGCCCGCCGCCGCAAAAGACACGCACATCCGGATTGGCCAGCAGCGCCACCGCGGCGTCGAACGCCGCCGCATCGAGCCCTTCGATCGTGGTCGCCAGCGACTCGGACAGCCGCTGGAAAATTGCCGAATGACTGTCGCGCATGCCCGCGGGTGAGTGGAACGCATCCATCCGCGCGAGCGGCGAATTCATCGCCGTGTCGATCTCGCCGTACAGCGCCTGCTGGAACGACGAGTAATTCGGAAACCCGATTCGGACGACGAAGCGAAACACGGTCGGATCGCTCACTTCCGCCTGTTTGGCGAAGCTCGCAATCGGCCCGAGCCCGAGGCTCGGGTAGCGGTCCAGCAACGCCTGCGCGACCTTCTGTTCCGACGGCGTGAAGCTATCCATCTGGGATAGCAGCAACGCCCTGATGCTCGTCCCCATCGGGCACTCCAACTCTCGTATCTGAATAACAAACGGCAGACGGGTGTCTGCCGGCGACTCCACGCATGTTAGCCGATCGACGTCAGGCAGGCCGTGCACGCTCCGAAATTAGAGGGACGCATCGCACGGTGGACCGGCTCACTCACCATTGTAATGAAACAAACATTGGCAAATGACCCATTCGATGGATATTCGTTCTTTATTCAGTGATAACCCTAGGTTTTGACGCAAAAAAGTGAGTGCTATGATCGCGGCCTCGCTGGAATGTATTGTTTATTACATGATCGATTGGCGCGTCGGCACACCCCGATGCGGCGTCGCGTTCCGGCATGCCACGGTTTTATTTGTCTGGAGGATCCCGTCATGAGGCGGCTCGTAGTACTCACCCTGTTGTCGGCCATGAGCGTGTGCGCGTTCGCCGCATCGGACCCCGCGGTCGAAGCGAAGAACGGCATGGTCGTGTCGTCGCAGCACTTCGCGTCGCAAATCGGCGTCGACATCCTGAAGGAAGGCGGCAACGCGGTGGACGCCGCAGTGGCGGTCGGCTACGCGCAGGCCGTGACCAATCCGTGCTGCGGCAACATCGGCGGCGGCGGTTTCATGACCGTCCACCTGGCCGACGGCCGCGACCGCTTCATCAATTTCCGCGAAACCGCGCCGGCTGCGGCTTCCGCGAACATGTATCTCGATGCGAAGGGCAACGTCATTCCGGACGACAGCCTGTACGGCTATCGCGCGGTCGGCGTGCCGGGCACGGTCGCGGGCCTCGATCTCGCACAGCGCAAGTACGGCAAGCTGACGCGCAAGCAGGTCATGGCGCCGGCGATCCGGCTCGCGCGCGACGGCTTCGTGCTGACGCGTGGCGATACGGACATCCTCGACACGACGATCGACCGCTTCAAGAAGGACCCGGATGCGGCCCGCATCTTCCTGCGGCCGGACGGCTCGCCGCTGCAGCCGGGCGATCGCCTGGTGCAGAAGGACCTGGCGCGCACGCTTGAACGTATCGCGGAGCAGGGCCCCGACGCGTTCTATCACGGCGAGATCCCGAAGATCGTCGAGGCGGCGGCCAAGAAGGGCGGCGGCCTGATCACGGCGGCCGATTTCGCGTCGTACCGTGCGCAGGACATAGCGCCGCTGACGTGCACGTATCGCGGCTACGAGTTCGTGTCGGCGCCGCCGCCGAGCTCGGGTGGCGTGACGATGTGCGAGACGCTGAACATCCTCGAAGGGTATGACATGCGCAAGCTTGGCTACCATTCGGCCGCGGCGGTGCACTACATGACCGAAGCGATGCGCCATGCATACGAAGATCGCAACACGCTGCTCGGCGACCCGAACTTCATCGACAACCCGGTCGCGAAGCTGACGAGCAAGGAATACGCGGCGCAGATCCGCAAGAGCATCCATTCGGATACGGCGACGCCGTCGGTCGACGTGCAGCCGGGCGTCGGCGTGCACGAGAAGCCGGAGACGACGCATTACTCGATCATCGACAAGGACGGCAACGCGGTGTCGACGACCTATACGGTCAACGGCCGCTTCGGCGCCGTGGTCATCGCGCCGGGCACGGGCTTCTTCCTGAACGACGAGATGGACGACTTCACCGTGAAGGTCGGCGCGCAGAACCTGTTCGGTCTCGTGCAGGGCACGCGCAACTCGATCGCGCCGGGCAAGCGTCCGCTGTCGTCGATGGCGCCGACCATCGTGAAGAAGGACGGCAAGGTGTTCATGGTGGTCGGCTCGCCGGGCGGCTCGCGCATCATCACGATCACGCTGCAGACGGTGCTGAACGTGATCGACTACGGGATGACGCCGCAGGACGCGGTCACCGCGCCGCGCATCCACCACCAGTGGCTGCCCGACGAGGTCTATTACGAAACCTACGGCCTGTCGCCCGACACGCTCGCGATCCTGCGCAACATGGGCTACAAGATGGTCGAGCAGACGCCGTGGGGCGCCGCCGAGCTGATCATGGTCGGCCTGGCGGGCACCGAGGCGGCGAGCCGCCAGAGTTCCGGGAACGATTCGTCCGTGTCCGGGAACGTGCGCGTCGGCTTCATCTACGGCTACAACGATCCGCGCCGTCCGGCCGGCTCGGCAATCGGTTACTGACCTGATCCGACCTGATCGCTTCAGCTGAATCGCTGCCCCGCAACGGCGTTCGCCTCCGCGCGAATGCCGTCGCGACGGCAGCACGTCAGTTCGCGGAGATCCGCGAGCCTGACCGGCGCAGGCACCCGTGCCCGATATACCGGGCACGACCGGCTCGCCACGCGCGCGCCCCGGCACGGCACGGGAGCGCGCCTTTTATCCGTCAACTTCTTCCCGTGCGTCCAATTCCGATATGAACAAACGAATGTCCGCGGCAGGCTGGATCCTGCTCGCGATGGCGGCCGGGATCCTGATCGGCTACATGATCTTTACGCAGCTGCCGGACAAACAGTCGGCGGCGGAAATCGCCGGCTACATCTCGCTGGTGTCCGACGTGTTCCTGCGGCTGATCAAGATGGTGATCGGCCCGCTGGTGTTCTCGACGCTGGTCGTCGGCATCGCGCACATGGGCGACGCGTCGTCGGTGGGCCGCGTGTTCGTGAAGGCGCTCGGCTGGTTCGTCACCGCGTCGCTGATCTCGCTGCTGCTCGGCCTGCTGATGGCGAACCTGCTGCGCCCCGGCGAGAACCTCGGGCTGCCGCTGCCGGATATCGGCGCGTCCGCGCATCTCGCGACGTCCAAGTTCACGCTGAAGGATTTCGTCGGCCACATGGTGCCGAAGTCGATCGCCGAGGCGATGGCGAACAACGAGATCCTGCAGATCGTCGTGTTCTCGATGTTTTTCGGCGTGGCGCTTGCGTCGCTTGGCGAACGCGGCAAGATCCTCGTCGCGGCGATCGACCAGCTCGCGCACGTGATGCTGAAGATCACCGGCTACGTGATGAAGCTCGCGCCGCTCGCAGTGCTGGCGGCGATGGCGTCGACCGTCGCGATCAACGGCCTGTCGATCCTGCTGAAGTTCGCGGTGTTCATGGGCGACTTCTACCTGAGCCTGTTCCTGCTGTGGGGCACGCTGGTCGTGGCCGGCCTGTTGTTCCTCGGCCGCCGCGTATTCAAGCTGCTGGCGCTGATCAAGGAAGCGTTCATGCTGTCGTTCGCGACCGCGAGTTCGGAAGCCGCGTATCCGAAGATTCTCGATGCGCTCGACCGTTTCGGCGTGCGCCGCAAGATCTCGAGCTTCGTGATGCCGATGGGGTATTCGTTCAACCTCGACGGCTCGATGATGTACTGCACGTTCGCGTCGCTGTTCATCGCGCAGGCCTATGGCATACACCTGTCGCTCGGCACGCAGGTCACGATGCTGCTGATCCTGATGCTGACGTCGAAAGGCATGGCCGGCGTGCCGCGCGCGTCGCTCGTCGTGATCGCCGCGACGCTGCACCAGTTCAACATCCCGGAAGCCGGGCTGCTGCTGATTCTCGGCGTCGATACGTTCCTCGACATGGGCCGTTCGGCCACGAACGCGGTGGGCAACTCGATCGCCAGCGCGGTGGTCGCGAAATGGGAAGGCGAGCTGATGCCGGAAGCAGAAGCCGAAGCGAATGCGGCGCGGCTGGATGCGGAAGCCGAAGCACGCATGAACGAGGCGGTTCGCGATACGGATCGCGTCACCTCTGGCTGAAGCGGAGCCTCGGGTCGAATCCCGGGCTTTCAGGCCGCCTCGGCGGGGCGAGCCGCGTCGATGCACGCGGCCAGCACCATCGCGGCGGCGTTGCCCGGCGTCGAGCCGAGCAATTGCGGCGCGTAGACGCTGTCGCCGATCTCGATCGGCTGCCCCGACAGCGCGCACACGCCGCGCTTGCGCGTGGTGAACAGCCGCCACTTCTGATAACCGTAGTGCCCGGTGCACGCGTCGCGCCATGAAATCATCACGGTGTCGGCCGTGGGCCGCTCGAGCACGCTGATGGACGGCTTGCTCGTCGCGTCCCACGACGGCAGCCGGTCGCGCGTGACGCTGCGCCGCCGCGGCACGCCCCACGAGACGGACGGCATGTCGAAGCTGCTGATCGCGGCGACGGTCATGAGCCAGGGCGCTAAACGGTTGTTCATGTCAGTTTTCCTCGAAACGTTATGCAACACCGCCACGCGCGGTATCACGAGAGCCGGATGCGCGGCTGCACGCAGCCGTTGATCCGTTCGGCGATCCACAGCAGGGTCGCCTTGGAGAAGCCGTGCAGCGCCTGCTGGTGCCGCCGGTAGAGCATCAGGTGGCTGAACTGCGCGAAACGCCCCTGGATGAAGCCGCCGCGAAAGAACCCGAACTGCCCGAGCGTGCCGAACGCGTCGTAGTCGCTGATCGACACGAGCGCGCCGAAATCGTGGAACGCGAACGGCGGAATCGGCGTGCCGTCGAGCCATGCGGGCAGGTGCTTCGCGAGATGCTCGGCCTGCTGCGTCGCGACTTGCGCGGTGGGCGGCAGCGGCCGTTCCTGGCCGTCGGGCAGCAGGCTCGCGCAGTCGCCGATCGCGAACACGTGCTCGTCGCCCGTGGCCTGCAGCGTCGGCCCGACGACGATCTGGTTCGCGCGATTCGTGTCGAGCCCGTCTAGCGCCTGCATGAAATCGGGCGCCTTCACACCAGCCGCCCACACCATCAGGTCCGCTTCCGCAAACGAACCGTCGCCGTAGTGAAAGCCGTTTGCGTCGGCCGACGTGACGCGGGTGGACGTCAGCACATGAAAGCCGATCTGTTCGAGCCGCCGCTGCGCCGATGCGGAAATCCGCGGCGGAAACGCGGCGAGGATGCGCGGGCCGCTCTCGAGCAGCGTGAGCTGCAGCCGCTCGCGCACCGTCGCGTCGCCGTACGCCTGTGCCACTTCCAGCAAGCGGCTCAGCTCCGCCGCGAGTTCCACGCCGGTCGCGCCCGCGCCGACGATCGCGACGCGGAACGGCTCGTCGCGCGCGATGCTGCGAAATACGCGCACCCGCAACGCCTCGTTGAAGGTCTCGGCCTGCTTCTGGCTGTCGATGAAATAGCAGTGCTCGCGCACGCCCGGCACGCCGAAATCGTTGGCCTGGCTGCCGAGCGCGAGGATCAGCACGTCGTATTCGAGTTCGCGTGCCTCGAGCACGAGTTCGCCGTCCTGCGAGCGGATCTCGCCGAGCTGCACGCGGCGGCGCACGCGATCGAGCCCCGTCAGTTCGCCGGGCTGGTACGAGTAGCCGTGATCACGCGCATGGGCGAGGAAGATCACCTGCTGCTGCTGCACGTCGCGCGTACCGGCCGCGATCGTGTGCAGCATCGGCTTCCAGATGTGGGTCGGGCTACGGTCGACGACGGTCACCTGCGCGCGCCCGGACTGGCCGAGGCGTTCGCCCAGGCGGGTGGCGAGCTGCAGTCCGGCGATCCCGCCGCCGACGATGACGATGCGTGTAGGGGTTGTCATGGATAAATCATCACGTGATGAATAAGGTATGATCCTAGCGCTTCCCGGCTTCGCGTGTCAACGGAGCGGGGCAGGTCACCCGGTGTTCGGCGTCGCTCGAGCGGGGCCGGAACAGGGGTATTCGAATCATTCAAGGAGAGCAGGAAGACGTGGCTGAAGTCACTGAGCGCGCGCCGGCCAAGCGGCGTATGCGAGGGCGGCCGCTGGCCGGGGCGTCCGTGGGGCCGGATGTGATATTGCGGGCCGCGCGCCGCACGTTCGCGAAGCGCGGCTACGACGCCACGAGCGTGCGCGAAGTCGCGCGCGAGCTGGGCGTCGACGCGGCGCTGATCGCGCACCATTTCGGTACCAAGGAAACGTTGTGGCTGGCGGTCGTCGAGCAGATCGCTGAGCTGGCCGAGCCGATGTTCGACGCGCTGCGCGCGTTGCGCACGTCGTCGCTGCCGCAACGCGACCGTGTACGGCGCGCGATCGAGCTGTGTGTCGACCACGAGTTCGACGAGCCCGACCTGGGCATGTTCTTCTCGACGGCGGCGACCGAGGTGGGCGGGCGGCTCGACCGGCTGCAGGCGCGGCTCGTGCGTCCGTATTACGACGTGATGTTCCCGCTGCTGTCGGAGGCGGTAGAGGCCGGTGTGATTCGCCCGGTCGAGCCGACGGTGCTGTTCTTCATGATCGCGAGCGCGATCGGCACGACTGTGTCATACAGTCACATGATGCTGGAGTACACGTCGCTGCCCACGCAGCAGGACGCGTTCCGGCAGGCCGTGGTGGACATTGCGTTCAACGTCGTCGGCGGTTGAGCACGGCGCGCGTGACGCGCGCGGTCACGTCGCCAGCTCCAGCCCCAGTTCGCGCACCGCGCTTCGTGCGGTCTCGCACAACGCATCGACGAGCGGCGAGGGCGTCCGGTACGCGATCGCCAGCTCGTACGCGAGCGGGCTGCCCGCATCCTTCAGTTCGCAGAACGTAATGCCTTGCGGCTGCATCGGCACGAACAGGCGCGGCATCAGCGCGACGCCGATGCCGCCCGCGACGAGCCCGGCCGTCGTCTGCATTTGGCGCGGCTGCTGGACGATGCGCGGCGCGAAGCCGGCTTGCGCGCATGCGGTCACGATCAGCGCGTGCATGCCGGGCCCGTGGTGCGCGGCAAACATGACCCACGGTTCGTCCGCCAGTTCGGCAAGCGCAATGCGCCGGCGGTGTGCGAGCCGGTGACCTTCGGGCAGCGCGGCGACCATCCGGTCGCGCAGCAGCGGCTCGACGCGCACGTCGCCCGCATCGGCCACCGGCAGCACGACGAGGCCGACGTCCGTGCGGTCCTGGCGCAGCGCGAGCACCTGCTCGGCGGTCGTGCCTTCCTCGAGCTGGAAATCGACGTCCGGATGGCGTTCCTGGAACGCGCGGAGGATCAGCGGCAGCAGCGCGTTGACCGTGCTGTCAACGAAGCGCAGCCGCAGCGTGCCGCCGAGGCCGGCGCCCGCGCGGCGGGCGACGGCCACCGCGCGCTCGGCCTGTTCGAGCGCGCGCCGCGCTTCGAGCAGGAACGCGTCGCCGGCCGGCGTGAGCGCCGTGCCGCGGTTGTCGCGCTCGAACAGCACGACGCCCAGCTCGTCCTCGAGCTTGCGGATCGCCGCGCTGAGCGGCGGCTGCGCCATGTGCAGCCGCTCGGCCGCGCGCCGGAAGCTGAGCGTCTCGGCGATCGCGATGAATTGCCTGAACTGGCGTAGATCGATCATGCGATACCTTTCGCGTATCAGTGGATCATCGAATTTGTATTTTATCTATCACACTGCGCTGCCCAGAATGGTCTTGTCATCAACGGTCGACATTGGGGAGGGCAGGTCATGCCAGTGAGGGAACAGGAGCGAACGGCAATCGTCACGGGCGGGTCGAGCGGGATGGGCTTTGCGATCGCGCGCCGGCTGGTGGAAGACGGGTATCGCGTCGCGATCGTCGGGCGCGACGCGGCACGGCTGGAAGCGGCCGTCGCGCGGCTTGGCGGCGCGGCGATCGGGCAGACCGCCGACCTGAGCGTGAGACGGGAGGCGGAGGCGGCGGTGGCCGCGATCATCGAGCAGTGGTCTTGCATCGATGTGCTGGTCAACAACGCGGGGCTGACCGGCCGCGTCGGCGCGGATACCGAGGCGGGCGAGGCCGAGCGCGTGTGGGACGCCGTGCTCGACGCGAACCTGAAAAGCCTGTTCGTGACGACCCTGGCCGTGCTGCCGCACCTGGCCGAGCGCGCCGCGAGGATCGTCAACATCGGTTCGATCGCGGCGCGCGCCGGCAGCCTGCTGCCGGGTGGCCTGGCGTACGCGGCGGCGAAGGCCGGCGTCGAAGGGTTCACCGTCGCATTGGCGCGCGAACTCGGGCCGCGCGGCGCAACGGTCAATACGGTTGCGCCCGGCTATATCGCCGACACGCGCTTCTTCGGCGAAAGCGGCGTCGCGCCGGCCATTGCCGCGACGATCCGCGAGCAGACGCCGGCCGGCCGCGCCGGGCATCCGGACGATATCGCGGATGCGGTTGCGTGGCTCGCCGGGCCGCGTGCATCGTTCGTCACCGGTGCGACGATCGCGGTGAACGGCGGCTGGCGGGTCGGGTGACGCAATCTACCCAGGTGGCCGGATGCGGTGGCATCGCGCGCCACGCCCGGCCCGCCGGTCATTCGATATCCACGGGAGGCTTGTCGCCGAGCCAGCGCCGCGCGCCGGGCCCGTTGCGGCCCGCGCGGTCTTCCGGGTTCGTCAGCTTGCAGCGCTTCAGCGACAGGCAGCCGCAGCCGATGCATTCGTCGAGGTTGATGTACAGGCGCTGCAACTCCTCGATCCGGCTCGCGACGCGCTGCTTCCAGCCGCGCGACAGCCGTTGCCAGTCCTTGTTGCTCGGCGCGGTGTCCTCGGGGAGGCTGACGAGCTGCTCGGCGATCTCGTCGAGCGAATAGCCGATCTTCTGCGCGAATACGATGAACGCGATCAGCCGCAGCACCGCGCGCGAATAGTGGCGATGGCTCGAGCCGTTGCGGTGCGACTTGATGAGCCCGCGCGTCTCGTAGAACCGTAGTGTCGACGCCGGCACGCCGCTGCGTGCGGCCACTTCGCGGATCGACATCAGCGGCCATTTCGGTGTTTCCTGGATACCCATGTCGCCCCTCCGGGAAAACTTGACTTTAAGTTAACTTCAACTTTTATGCTACGCGGCAGTTTAACCCGTCGCGAGGCATCATGCTCTCCTTTTCCCTACGCAGGACGTCGCCTTTGGGCGCGGCCTGTGCACTGCTGCTGGCGTTGTCGGGCTGTCACGACGGCAAAGGCGCATCGTCGGCCCAATCCCTTCCGGAAGTCGGCGTCGCCACCATCGCGCCGCGCACGATCCGCCTCGCGGACGAATTCAACGGACGCGTCGAAGCGGTCGACGCGGTCGAACTGCGGCCGCGCGTGAGCGGCTACCTGCAGCGCGTTGCCTACAAGGAAGGTGACCTGGTCGCGCAGGGCGCGCTGCTGTTCGAGATCGACCCGCGCCCTTACCGGATCGCGCTCGATCGCGCGAACGCGCAGCTGCAACGGGCCCGTGCGGCCGCGAGCCTCGCGAACGTGCAGCTCAAGCGCGTGCAGACGCTGATCGATGCGCATGCGACGTCGCAGGAAGAACTCGACAACGCGCGCGCCACGGCCGAGCAGGCGCGTGCGGACCTGCAGGCGGCCGACGCGGCCGTCGCCGACGCGAAGCTCAATCTCGGCTTCACCGAAGTGCGCGCGCCGATCGCGGGGCGCGTCGGCCGCGCGGTCGCCACCGTCGGCAACCTCGCGCGCGCGGACGACACACTGCTGACGACGGTCGTGTCGCAGAACCCCGTCTACGTGTATTTCGACTGCGACGAACAGAGCTACCTGCGCTACAACGCGCGGCGCGCCGATCCGAAACATCGCGCGATCGGCGCCGATCCGGTGCGCGTGGGCCTCGCGAACGAGACGGGTTTCCCGCATGCGGGCACCGTCGACTTCCTCGACAACCGGCTCGATCCGCAGACCGGCACGATCCGCGCGCGCGTGCGGCTGCCGAATGCGGACCATGCGTTTACGCCGGGCCTGTATGCGCGCGTGCAACTCGTCAGCGGCCGCGATCAGGATGCGCTGCTCGTCGACGACAAGGCCGTGCTCACCGACCAGGACCGCAAGTACGTGTATGTGATCGGGCCCGGCGACAAGGCGCTGCGCCGCGACGTGACGATCGGCCGCGGGGTGGAGGGCGAGCGGATCATCGAGAAGGGGATCCAGGCGGGCGACCGCGTGGTCGTCGACGGCATGCAGCGGATCTACTATCCGGGCGCGCAGGTGAAGCCGAAGGTGCTGCCCGCACGCGCCGATGCCGGTACCGGCAATGGCGCGGGCAACGGGCCGGGCAACGGCACGCAGGCCGTCGCCGATGCCGATGCCGATGCCGGCGCGCCGGCCGCGCAGTGACGGGAGACAGCCAATGGATTTCTCCCGATTCTTCATCGACCGGCCGATCTTCGCGGTCGTCCTGTCGATCGTCATCTTCGCGATCGGCCTGATCTCGATCCCGATGCTGCCCGCCGGCGAATACCCGGAAGTCGTGCCGCCGAGCGTCGTCGTGCGCGCGACGTATCCGGGCGCGAACCCGAAGGAGATCGCCGAATCGGTCGCCGAACCGCTGGAAGAGGCGATCAACGGCGTCGAAGGCATCATGTACATGAAGTCGGTCGCCGGTTCCGACGGCAGCCTGCAGGTGGTCGTCACGTTCCTGCAGGGCGTCGATCCCGACACGGCCGCCGTGCGCGTGCAGAACCGCGTGAGCCAGGCGCTGTCGCGCCTGCCCGACGAGGTGCGCCAGTACGGCGTAACCACGCAGAAGCAGTCACCCACGCCGCTGATGTACGTGAGCCTCTATTCGCCGGACAACAGCCGCGATTCGCTGTACCTGCGCAACTACCTGACGCTGCACGTGAAGGACGAGCTGTCGCGGCTCACGGGTGTCGGCGACGTCGGCCTGTCCGGTTCCGGCGACTATGCGATGCGGCTGTGGCTCGACCCGAACCGGCTCGCGTCGCGCGGGCTGACCGCGAGCGACGTGATTGCCGCCGTGCGCGAGCAGAACGTGCAGGTGTCGGCCGGCCAGCTCGGCGCGGAGCCGTCGCCGAAGAAGAACGACTTCCTGCTGTCGATCAACGTGCGCGGCCGGTTGCGCACGGCGCAGGAGTTCGGCGACATCGTGCTGCGCACCGGCGACGACGGGCAGGTCGTGAAGCTGTCCGACGTCGCGCGCATCGAGCTCGGCGCAGGCGACTACACGCTGCGCTCGTATTTCAACGACAAGCCATCGGCGGTGGTCGGCATCTTCCTGTCGCCGGGCGCGAACGCGCTCGAGGTCGCGAAGGCCGTGTATGCGAAGTTCGACGAACTGTCGAAGCGCTTCCCGCCCGGCGTCGCGTACCGGCCCGTGTGGGATCCGACGGTGTTCGTGCGCGAATCGATCCGCGCGGTGCAGCACACGCTGATCGAGGCCGTCGTGCTGGTCGTGCTCGTCGTGATCCTGTTCCTGCAGACGTGGCGCGCGTCGATCATTCCGCTCGTCGCCGTGCCCGTGTCGGTGGTCGGCACGTTCGCGTGGCTCTACCTGCTCGGCTATTCGATCAACACGCTGACGCTGTTCGGGCTCGTGCTGGCGATCGGGATCGTCGTCGACGATGCGATCGTGGTCGTCGAGAACGTCGAGCGCAACATCGCGCAGGGCCTGAGCCCGCGCGACGCCGCGCACCAGGCGATGCGCGAGGTGTCGGGGCCGATCGTCGCGATCGCGCTCGTGCTGTGCGCGGTGTTCGTGCCGATGGCGTTCATGTCCGGCGTCACGGGCCAGTTCTACCGGCAGTTCGCGGTGACGATCGCGATCTCGACGGTGATCTCCGCGATCAACTCGCTGACGCTGTCGCCCGCACTCGCCGCGAAGCTGCTCCGTCCGCACGATGCGCCGAAGGATGCGCTCACGCGCGGGCTCGATCGCGCGTTCGGCTGGCTGTTCCATCCGTTCAACCGCTTCTTCGACCGCAGTTCCGATCGCTATCACGGCTTCGTCGGCCGCACGCTGAAGCGGCGCGGCGTGGTGTTCGCGGTCTATGCGGCGCTGCTCGCGGCCACCGCGCTGCTGCTCAACGCGGTGCCGGGCGGCTTCATCCCCGTGCAGGACAAGCTGTACCTGTTCGCGGGCGCGAAGCTGCCGGAAGGCGCGTCGCTCGCGCGCACCAGCGAGGTGACCGAGCAGATGACGAAGATCGCGCTCGGCACCGACGGTGTCGAAATGATGCCGGCGTTTGCCGGGCTGAATGCGCTGCAGGGCGTGAATACGCCGAACATCACGAACTCGTACGTGATCCTGAAGCCGTTCGACCAGCGCCACCGCAGCGCCGCGCAGATCAACGTGGACCTGAACGCGCGCTTCGCGGCCATCGGCGGCGGCATCACCTATGCGCTGATGCCGCCGCCGATCCAGGGCCTCGGCAACGGCTCGGGCTACTCGCTGTACCTGGAGGACCGCGGCGGGCTCGGCTACGGGGCCTTGCAGAACGCGCTCACCGCGTTCCAGGGCGCGGTCGCGAAGACGCCGGGGATGAGCTACCCGGTCAGCTCGTACCAGGCGAACATCCCGCAGCTCGAGGTGAAGGTCGACCGGTTGAAGGCGAAGGCGCAGGGTGTCGCGCTGACCGACCTGTTCAGCACGCTGCAGGTCTATCTCGGCTCGATGTACGTGAACGACTTCAACCTGTTCGGCCGCGTGTACCGCGTGATGGCGCAGGCGGATGCCGGCCACCGGCAGACGGCCGCCGACATCGCGAACCTGCGCACGCGCAACGCGAAGGGCGAGATGGTGCCGATCGGCTCGATGGTGACGGTGGCGCCTGCGTATGGGCCCGACCCGGTCGTTCGCTACAACGGCTATCCGGCCGCGAACCTGATCGGCGATGCCGATCCGAAGGTGATGTCGTCGTCGCAGGCGATCGAGAAACTGCAGCAGATCGCGAAGGACGTGCTGCCGCCGGGCATCACGCTCGAATGGACCGATCTCAGCTACCAGCAGGTCACGCAGAGCAACGCGGCGATCGTCGTGTTCCCGCTCGCGGTGATGCTCGTGTTTCTGGTGCTCGCGTCGCTGTACGAGAGCTGGACGCTGCCGCTCGCGGTGATCCTGATCGTGCCCGTGTGCATTTGCGCCGCGCTGTTCGGCGTGTGGCTGTCGGGCGGCGACAACAACGTGTTCGTGCAGGTCGGTCTCGTCGTGCTGATGGGGCTGGCGTGCAAGAACGCGATCCTGATCGTCGAGTTCGCGCGCGAGCTCGAAATCCAGGGCAAGGGCGTGATCGAAGCCGCGCTCGAAGCGTGCAAGCTGCGGCTGCGCCCGATCGTGATGACGTCGGTCGCGTTCATCGCGGGCTCGGTGCCGCTGCTGATCGGCGGCGGCGCGGGCAGCGAAGTGCGCGCGGCCACCGGCATCACCGTGTTCGCGGGGATGCTGGGCGTCACGCTGTTCGGGCTGTTCCTGACGCCCGTGTTCTATGTGGCGATCCGCAAGCTCGCGGGCGGCACGCCGGCCGTGTGGAGCGAACACCACGGCACCCTCGAAGGAGAAAACCGATGAGCGCCGCTTTTCGTCTTTCCGCGCTCGCGATGTCGGTGACGCTCGCCGCGTGCGCGGTCGGCCCCGATTTCAAGCGACCCGACACGGCTACGGCCGCGCAGTTCGCGCGCGATGCGCGTTCGGCGCCGCCGTCCGGTACGACGCCGGAGACGCCGCCCGACGCGTCGGCCGATGCCGATGCCGCGTTCTGGCGCGGTTTCGGCGATCCGGTGCTGACGCAGTTGATCGACACGGCGCTCGCGGCGAACCAGGATCTGCAGGTCGCCGTGTCGCGCTACGACGCATCGAATGCGCTGCTGTCGCAGGCCACGTTCGATCGTTACCCGACGATCACCGCGAGCGGGCAGATCGGCCATCAGCTGATGAGCAAGGACCAGGCGTTCGGTGCGCCGCGCAGCCAGCGCGATACGCCGACGTCCAGCGTCGGGATCAATGCGGCGTGGGAACTCGACCTGTTCGGCCGCGTGCGTCGTTCGATCGAGTCGCAGCGTGCGGAAACGGTCGCCAGCGCGGCGGACGTACGCGCGGTGCGCGTCGCGATCGCCGGCGAGGTGGCGAGCACGTACGTCGACCTGCGCGGCTCGCAGGAGCGGCTGCGGATCGCGCGCGAGAACGCCGACAACCAGAAGCAGACGCTCGCGCTGATCAATGCACGCGTCGGCGCGGGGCGCGGCTCCGAACTCGATGCGGCGCGAGCGCGCGCGCAGTACGAATCGACGACGTCGCGGATCGCCGTGTACGAAGCGGCGATCGGCGTCGACGAGCACCGGCTCGCGGTGCTGACGGGGCAGACGCCGGACGCGCTGATCGGCCGCTTCGATCTCCCGAAGGCAGCCGTGTCGGCGGGCACACCGGTGCCGCTGCCGGCGCTGGCCGCCGACATCGATCCCGGTGCGCCGGGCGACCTGCTGCGGCGGCGGCCCGACGTCGCCGCCGCCGAGGCGCGGCTGCACGCGGCGACCGCACGCGTCGGCGTCGCGACGGCCGACCTGTTCCCTCGCTTCACGCTGTCGGGGCTGCTGGGCAGTGCGACGAGCAGCTATGGGTTCTTCCGCGCGGGCAGCGACACGAATCTGATTGCGCTCGGCATCGACTGGTCGTTCCTCGACGTCGGCCGCGTGCGTGCACGGATCGCCGCGAGCGATGCGGAAGCGGCCGGGCAGCTCGCGCAGTACCGGCAGACCGTGCTCGGGGCGCTGGAGGAAACGGAGAACGCGCTGCTGCGCGCTGCCCGCACGCGTGACGAGACGGGCCATCTCATGCAGGCCGCGACCGACAGCGCGCGTGCCGCGCAACTGGCGCAGGCGCGGTTTTCGGCGGGCGCGATCGACTACTACGAAGTGCTCGACGCGCAACGCACGCTGCTGCAGGCGCAGGATGCGGCGGCCGACGGGCAGATGCGCAGCGCGGCGTCGACGGTGGCGCTGTACAAGGCGCTGGCGGGCGGCTGGCCGTCGGGAACGGGGCAGGGCCCGCAGCAAGGCCCGCTCGCGCAGGCGGGGCAGTAACGCGGGCGGGACGGTGGCGCGGCAGGCCGGGCCATCCCGCCTGCCGCGCACCGCGTGACTACACGCTGGCCGGATCGACCTTGTCGATGTCGATGCCGTAGCGCCGGATGGCTTCGCCGACGCGTGCACGCGGTATCACGCCGTCGTCGGCGAGCGCCTTCAGCGCGGCGATCACGATGAAGTGCCGATCGGTCTCGAAGAACGTGCGCAGCGCGTCGCGCGTATCCGAGCGGCCGAAGCCGTCGGTGCCGAGCGACACGAAGCGCCGGCCGTCGACGAACGCGCGGATCTGGTCGCCGACGATCTTCTACCGCACCGCGGCCGACTGATAGGTCGCGATGTGCCCGCCGACGTTCGAATGCCGTCCGGCGCGGAGCACCATCACCATCGCGTTCCAGCGGATCATCGCGTTCAGGCGCCGCTCGAGCGCAAGATCGCCCGGATAGGCCGGTTGCCGTTCACGCGGCACCGTGTTCACGTACGCGGTCGTTACGCGGCCGTGCAGGTCGCCGTGGCGTGCCGCGTCGAGGTCGGAAAGCTGGTCGAGCAGGTAGTGCGCGCGCGGGCGGCCTTCGAGCGCGATCACGGATTCGAGCGCATCGAGCCATTCGCGGGTTTCCTCCGGATCGATGTCGGGTAGCGCGAGAGGTGCTGTCATGCAGCGTCTCCAGAAGCATAAGGCTGCGCGGGGCGACGGTCGTGGCGCCGCGTCGCGCGACGGAACGCCTGCCGATCGACGGACATATAGTTGCAATTGCAATCGTATGAAGGCAATTGTTATCGAGGTAAAATTTAATTGCAACTGCAATTCAACGAGAGGAACGACCTGACATGAGCGCACTCGAACCCGATCTGTGGTTCTCGTTCGTCCGCGCGCACCGGACGATGATTCGCGAGATCGAGCGCCGCCTCGCGGCGGCCGGCCTGCCGGCCTATGCGTGGTACGACGCGTTGTGGGGGCTCGAAAGCGGGCCCGACGGCACGCGCCGCATGCACGAGCTGGCCGACGTGCTCGCGATCGAGCGCTACAACCTCACGCGGCTCGTCGACCGGCTCGAACAGGAGGGGCTCGTCACGCGTGCCCGTTCGGCGGACGACGGCCGCGCCGCCTATGCGAGCATCACCGACAAGGGGCGGACGCTGCGCAAGAAGATGTGGAAGGTGTACCAGTCGACGGTCGCGGAACTCTTCCTCGATCAGTTCGGCGGCAAGGATCAGGCGGCGATAGCCGCCGCGCTCGATCGTGCGACCGCCGCGGCGCGCGAGGCGGGAGCCGACGCGAAGTAGCGGCGATCGGCCCGCGCGTCAGCCGCTCGCACAGCGGCGCATCGCCTGCGCGGCCCAGTCGGCCAGCAGGCGATGCGCGACCGCGGCAATCCAGCGCGCACTCGGCACGCGTGGGCCGGAGCCCGGGCCGGCCAGATCCGCGCCGAGCGCCGCGAAGCGGGCCGGTACGAACGCGCCGATCTGCGCGGCGACGTGCCTCGCATAGCCCGTCACCGCGAGCACTGGCGTGCGGCTGTCGCCGAAGCATCGGCGCACATGCGCGATCTGCGGTTCGTCGTGCGGATGCAGCAGGTTCCACCGGTCGGCTACATGACCGTCGCGGGCGAGCTGCGTGTAGCTCGGGCAGCTCCAGATCATCGAATCGATGCGCCATTCGTCGTGCAGCAGGTCGGCCGCCTCCATCACCTGCACGAGCGTGCTGCCCGCGCCGCACAGCCGGATCTGCGCAGCCGCGCCGGCTGCCGCGCGCCGGCCGGCCCGCACCATGCCGCTGAATGCATCGCGGGCCGCCGTGGCCGATAGCGGATTCGCGTCGGGTAAGGGGTCGTCGTGGCTTGCGAGATACAGAATCCCGGCTGACCGGCGACATAAAGCGTGCGCAGCGCGTGGCGCAGGATCGCGATCGCCTCATGGCCCGACGCCGGATCGTACGGCGTGCACGCGGGTTCGCGGCCAGCCAGTGCGGGACGTCGGGCGTCACGCCTTTCGGCCAGGACGACGCGATCGTTTCCGCATCGTTGACGAAGATCCCGCGATCGATGGTTTCGACCGACGCCAGCCGCAGCCGGTCGGTCGCGCGCGCATGCAGCAGGTACAGCAGCGGCTTCTCGAACCGCTTGCGCGCATCGAGAAACCGTAGCGGCCATGCACTGATGCGGCGATGTGCGTCCGCGTCCGCAGACGGCTCCCGCGCATCGGCACGCACGATCCAGACACGTTCCGATGTCGCCGCATCGCGTTCGAGGCAATCGGCGGCCGCGCGCATCGCGCCGAGCGGCGACACCGAACGGCCACGCGGCGCGAGCCGCTGCGTGATCAGCCTGTCGAGGCAGGCCGCCGCGGCGCGGCGGGTGTCGGGTGTCCGCACGGGCGGCCCGGATCGCAAAGTCTGCATGTCCCTCCTTCGAGTACTGGCATGTCGTCGGGGCTATCGGTTTCGGCATAGGATTGCAATTGCAACGATTGTAGTTGCAACGATAACCGGAAAACAAGGACCGACATGATCTCGACGCATCCCCTCACGTTTTATACGGCCAACACGCCGAATGGGCACAAGATCGCCATTTACCTGGAAGAGGCCGGGCTCGCATACGACTGCGTGCATGTGAATCTTTCCGCCGGCGAGCAGCGCAGCGCGGCGTTTCTCGCGATCAACCCGAACGGCAAGATCCCGGCCATCGTCGACCACGACGCCGGGCTGACCGTGTTCGAATCCGGCGCGATCCTGAGCTATCTCGCCGCGAAGACGGGCGTTCTGCATCCCGACACGCTGGCCGAGCGCACGGCCGTCCAGCAATGGCTGCATTTCCAGATCGGCGGGATCGGGCCAATGCTCGGCCAGCTCTGGTGGTTCCTGCATGCATCGAAGACGGTCAATGCGCAAGCGCTTGAGCGCTACCGGAACGAGGCGCGGCGTCTCTATGGGGTCGTGAACGGCCGCTTGGCGGAATCGGCGTATCTCGCGTCGCCGCGCTACTCGATCGCCGACATCGCCGCGTTTCCGTGGCTGCGCGCGGCGCCCGAACTCGATCTCGATCTGGCCGACTATCCGCACGTCGAGCGCTGGCTCGCCGGCATCGAGGCGCGGCAAGCCGTTCAGCGGGGCCTGATCGCATGCCGCGCGCCGGCGGCGGAGGGCGCGCACTGACCTCGCATCGCCCGCGCCGTACGGATGGCGCGGGCGCCGGCCGCTGGCCTGCCGGGAAACATTGTTCTCCTTCGTCGTAAACGTCTCGAATGCGTGATATTTGCGCCGCGCGATCCGGTTTAGAGTGGCCGCGAATCGATGACGATGTGTCGTATCGCCGCAGCACCGGGCGGTACAGACGCACCAGAGGAGTGGGAGACAAATGAGTGAAGGCAGGATTACGCAGGTCGAGTCGTTCGGTTTCGAGCGCATTCCCGATGCATCGCGCTATGCGCGGCCGATCGATCTGTTCAGGTTGCTGTTCGGCGGCTGCAATACGTTTTCAACATCGGTGCTCGGCAGTTTTCCCGTGCTGGTCGGGCTGTCGTTCAAGGCGGGTGTCTGCGCGATCGTGATCGGCGTGCTCGCCGGCACCTGCATCCTCGCGCCGATGAGCCTGTTCGGCCCGCGCAACGGGACGAGCGACCCGGTGTCGTCCGGCGCGCATTTCGGCATCCACGGCCGGATCGTCGGCTCGTTCCTCGCGCTGCTCACGTCGATCGCGTTCTTCTCGCTCGCGGTGTGGAGCTCGGGCGACGCGCTCGTCGGCGGCGCGCACGACATGGTCGGCGTGCCGGTCAACGGCTTCACGCTCGGCGCGGCGTACATGGTGTTCGCGGTGCTCGTGCTGATCGTCTGCATCTACGGCTTCCGCTTCATGCTGTGGGTCAACAAGATCGCCGTGTGGGCCGCGAGCGTGCTGTTCGTCGCGGGCCTGTTCGCGTTCGCCGGCCTGTTCGACGTGAGCTATGCCGGCACGGTGCAGCAGGGCAGCGCGGGCTTCTGGGCCGCGTTCGTCGGCGCGGTGCTGGTGGCGCTGAGCAACCCGGTTTCGTTCGCGTCGACGCTCGGCGACTGGGCGCGCTACATCCCGCAGAGCACACCGAAGCATCGCGTGATGGGCGCCGTGTTCGCCGCGCAGATCGCGACCTTCGTACCGTTCTTCTTCGGCCTCGCGACCGCGACGATCATTGCGACGAAGGCGCCCGCGTTCATCGCGTCGAACGACTACGTCGGCGGGCTGCTCGCGATCTCGCCGCGCTGGTTCCTGCTGCCGATGTGCCTCATCGCGATCATCGGCGGGATGTCGACCGGCACGACCGCGCTGTACGGCACCGGCCTCGACGTGTCGAGCATGTTCCCGCGCCTGCTGAACCGCGTGCGTGCGACGCTGCTGATCGGCACGATCGCGATCGCGTTCATCTTCGTCGGCCGCTTCTGGTTCGACCTCGTCGAAAGCGTCGCGACGTTCTCGACACTGATCGATACGTTCAGTTGCCCGTGGATGGCGATCATGGTGATCGGCTACGTGACGCGGCGCGGCTACTATCTCGCGGACGACCTGCAGGTGTTCAACCGCGGGCTGCGCGGCGGCCACTACTGGTTCACGCACGGCTGGAACGTGCGCGCGATGGGTGCGTGGCTGCCGGCCGCGTTCGTCGGGCTGTCGTTCGTGAACCTGCCGGGGCAGTTCGTCGGGCCGCTCGGCAATCTCGCGGGCGGGCTCGATCTCAGCGTGCCGGTGTCGCTGGTGGTGGGCGGCGTGCTGTACTTCGTGCTGCTGACGCTGTATCCGGAACCGGATGGCGTGTACGGTCCGCACGGGCGATGCTTCGTGCGTGGTGGTGGGCCGGCGGCGCGCGGCACTGGCGTACCGGCGATCCAGCCGAAGGGGTAAGAGCGGCGCGTGGTGTGTCGCTACGCAAATGACGATGCCGCCGCGCGGGAGAGCTGCCGGCGGCATCGTCGTTTTCGGGCGTGTGGTTGCCAGAGGGGGCGGCTGTACGCTCCACGCAGCGCCTCGAAAATGCAAACGAAAACGCCCACCAGGTTGGTCGGAGTGCGTCGACCTGGATGCGGTTCAGTGGAACGAACTGCCGGCGAGCATCCCGCCGTCGACGATGTATTCCGACCCGGTGCAATACGCGGATTCGTCGGACGCGAGGAACAGCACGAGATTGGCCACCTCATCGGGCTTGCCGATGCGCGCGATCGGCAGGCCGCTGTAGATCGACGACGGATCGAAATCCGCGAACTCGGGCGGACGTGCCATCACCGTATCGATACCGCCCGGATGCACCGAGTTCACGCGAATGCCGTAGCGGCCGAATTCGAGCGCGGCGGCCTTCGTCATTCCGCGCACCGCGAACTTGCTCGATACGTATGCGCTGCCGCCCGCGACGCCTTCCATCCCGGCCGTCGACGACACGTTGACGATCGAGCCACCGCCCGCCGCCTTCAGCGCGCCCAGCGCCGACTTCATGCCGAGCCAGCAGCCGACCTGGTTCACGTCGATCACCTTGCGATAGTCGTCGAGCGAGCACGCTTCGATCGGCACGAGCTTCAGGATCGCCGCGTTGTTCACGAGGATGTCGAGGCGGCCGAAATGCGTGAGCGTCGCATCGACGGCAGTCTGCCAGTCGGCTTCGCGGGTCACGTCGAGATGCTGGAAACGTGCGGCGTCGCCGAGTTCGGCCGCGACGCGCTGGCCGGCTTCGTCCAGCACGTCGGCGATCACCACGCGTGCGCCTTCGGCGACGAATCTGCGCGCTTCCGCTTCGCCCTGGCCGCGGGCACCGCCCGTGATCAGCGCCACCTTGCCTTCGAGTCGTTTCATGCTGCTTTCTCCTGTGAGTGAGAGGGGCGCGCGGGGCCAATTACGCGGAGGCGGCCGCCGCGTCGATGATGCGAACCGGATCGGCACCGTCCCATGCACGGGCCTCGGCGATGCCGCGCGCGATCATGTCGCGCATGCCGGCGCCTTCGATCACTTCGACGCGCACGCCGGGATCGTCGGCGTCGTCGAGATAGGCGACACGCGTGGCCGCGTTGCGCGCGTCGAACACGACACGCAGGCCGCGAGCCGTGAGCTGCGCCAGCGCGGCATCGAGATCGTCGACGACCCACGCGACGTGGTGCAGCCCGACGAGCGGCTGGCCGTGCGCATCGCGGTATGGCGAGCGCGCCTCGTTCGTCACGTGAATCAGTTCGATCTGCAGATCGGCGCGATACGCGAACCCGATGTCCATCGTGACCGTCACGGGTTCGCCGAAGTGATGGCCGTCGAGGCGCACGTTGCGGAATACGGTCCACGGGCCGACGTCGTGGCGTTCGCGCCAGCGCGCGATGCTGCGGTCGAGATCCGCGACCACGTAGCCGATCTGGTCGATGGGGCCGAGCATGGGATCGTTCATGGCGTCTCCGTGGCGGACACACGTGGGCGTGCCGCGCGATGAATGACGGCCATGATCGCAACAAAGCGTGCGCGGCGTGCCGTCCAAACGGATGAGCCCGCGCGCTTCGTCGTGGCGTGGTGGGCGGGTGGGTGCGCCAGGGCGCGACGATGCAGGAATGCGAAGCGGATCGGAGAAGGCGCGCTTCCGGCCGGGCGATCAGCGCGTTACCGCGCGTTCGGCCCCTTGACCGTCAGCCGGCACACGGTTGCCAGCGCAAGCAGGTTCGGGTCGCGTTCGCGCCGGTGCAGGAAGCTCAAGCCGATCGTCTGGCGGATCGTCGGCCCGGCGAGCGGCACGAGCGCGATCTTGTGCGCGAACAGGTCGCGCACGCGGCCGGGCAGCAGCGCGCAGCCGACGCCGCCCGACACGAGATTGATCAGCGAGAAGATGTCGCCCACCCGCATCACGACGTTCGGCGTGACGCCGGCCGAACGAAACGCTTCCGTGAAGCCATGATGTGTCGCGAAGCCTTCGCCGAGCGACACGAACGGCGCGTCGCCGCACGAGCACAGATCGATGGCGTCGTGCCGCACGTACGGCGAGTCGATCGGCGCGGCGAAGAACATCTCGTCCTCGAACAGCGCGATCGATTCGATCTCGGCATCCGGTTCGGGCAGCGCCATCAGCGTCGCGTCGATCGCGCCTTGCCGGAGCTTGTCGAGCAGGTCGGCGTTCGAGCCGAGCACGAGCTCGGCCTGCAGTTCGGGGCGGCGCTCCATCAACGCGATCACGACTTCGGGCACGGTGCGGATCGTCAGCGAGTAGAGCGAACCGATCTTCAACTGGCCGGCGCCGTAGCCGGCCGCCTCGCGCGTCGAGCGGATCCCGTCCGTCATCGTCTTGAGCACTTCGCCGGCGACGTCGGCGAGCACCTGCGCGGCGTCGGTCGGAATCAGGTTCCGCCCCTCGTGGCGAAACAGCGCGCAGTGCATCCCTTCCTCGAGCGTGTGCAGCGCGCGGTGCACGCTGACCGTGCTGACGCCCAGCGCCTCGGCGGCTTTCGCGAGGCTGCCCGCTTCCATGAAGGCGAGCAGCACCTCGAGCTTGCGGAACGTGATCTCTTCGTTGATGCGGTTGCGCATGGTGCGGGCGACGGGAAGGGCGGCCGACGATTCTGCCGCAGAACCGGGGCTGCAACAATGCGCGGATTTCCGGGGTTTCCGCGTGGCGGCGCCCGGCGGGGCAACATTTAATCTCCGGCTAATCATCTGCCGCGGGTATTAATTGATGCGGGTTTTCGGCGTCCCTATGATCGTTTCACGCCGGTCGTACGGGCAGGCCGTGAGGTTCCGATGGTGCGGGCCCGTGCCTGCGCCCGCGCGTTGCCGGCCGGCGCTACGAACAGCCGGTTCGCCCATGCGTGCCACGCAACACGGCACGCATGCGGCGCGGCGCCATGAGACTGCAGGAGACTAGCATGCGCGACTCACGTCGGAACGCGCGGCATCGGCAGGTGGTTGCCGCTGTCGTCGGCAACACCCTCGAGTGGTACGACTTCATCGTTTACGGTTTCTTCTCCGGCATCATCGCGCGGCTGTTTTTTCCCGCCGAGAGCCAGTACGCGTCGCTGCTGATGTCGCTTGCGACCTTCGGCGTCGGCTTCTTCATGCGCCCGGTGGGCGGCATCCTGCTCGGGCTCTATGCGGACCGCAAGGGCCGCAAGGCCGCGATGCAGCTCATCATCTTCCTGATGACGCTGTCGATCGCGCTGATCACGTTCGCGCCGTCGTACGCCGTGATCGGCCCGGCGGCGCCCGTCCTGATCGTCGTCGCGCGGCTGCTGCAGGGGTTCGCGGCGGGCGGCGAATACGCGAGCGCGACCGCGTTCCTCGTGGAAAGCGCGCCGGAGAACCGGCGCGGGCTGTACGGATCGTGGCAACTGATCGGCCAGTGTCTCGCGGTGTTCTCGGGCGCCGCGATGGGCGCGTGGGCCACGCAGTCGCTGTCGGACGCGGCGCTGCATAGCTGGGGCTGGCGCGTGCCGTTCGCGCTCGGGCTGCTGATCGGGCCGGTCGGACTGTGGATCCGACGGCACATGGAGGAGACCGAGGCGTTCGTCGCCGCGAGCAAGTCGACCGTCGAGCCGCCGGCGAGCGTGTCGGGCGTGCTGCGCGACAACCTGCGCGGCGTGCTGGTGTCGATGGGGCAGACGATCACCGGCACGGCCGTGTTCTACGTGATGCTCGTCAACATGCCGACGTTCGTGCACAAGACGTTCGGGCTGCCGCTCGACCAGGTGTTCAAGGTGCAGATGGCGGCGGTTGCGCTGCTGACGGTGACGATCCCGGTTGCGGCGCTCGTGTCCGACCGCATCGGCCGGCGGCCCGTGCTGATCGCCGGTTCGCTGGCGCTGCTGACGGTCACGTATCCGCTGTTCACGTGGCTGGCGGCCGCGCCGGGCATCGGGCGCCTGCTCGTGATGCAGCTCGTGATCTGCACGATCATCGGCATCTGCTACGGGCCCGCGCCGACCACGCTCGCCGAGCAGTTCGCGACGCGTTCGCGCTCCACTGGCATCGCGCTCGCGTACAACGTCGCGGTGATGGTGTTCGGCGGCTTCGCGCCGTTCATCGTCACGTGGCTGACGCACACGAGCGGGTCACCTGTCGCGCCCGCGTGGTACGTGTTGTTCGCCGCGTCGTTCGGGCTGCTCGCGAGCGTGTTCATGCACGACGGCGCGCCATGCGTGCTCGCGCGTCGGCAGTTTCAGGGCGAGCCGTTGAGCGCCAAGTAGCGGCCGTGGCCTGCCGCCCGCACCGGCGAGCCATCGGCGCGGGCGGCAGGCAGGGTAGCGGTCCTGCCGATGCTTAGCATCGCTGGCGGCGGCCTACCGCGGCGGCCGCCCCATCGTTACGCTTGGGCGATCATCCACTCTGTCCGGAAGGTCGCCATGTCCCGGCTCGACTACACGTTGCTCGGCCCCTGCCTGCTCGCCATCGCGATCGACGCGATGGGCTTCGGGCTCGTCTATCCGATGATGTCCGCGATCTTCAGCGATCCGCACGCGGGCATCCTGCCGGCCGACGCCGGCGCGCATGCGCGCAATTTCTACCTCGGCCTAGGCTACGGGATCTACCCGTTGTGCATGTTCTTCGGCTCGTCGCTGATGGGCGACCTGTCCGATCGCTACGGCCGCCGCCGGATCCTGCTGCTGTGCGTGCTCGGCCTCGCGGGCGGCTACGCGATGATGGCGGCCGGCGCGTGGCACGCGAGCGTCGCGCTGCTGCTGGCCGGCCGCGGGCTCACCGGGCTGCTGGCCGGTTGCCAGGGCATCGCGCAGGCCGCGATCACCGACCTGAGCACGCCGGAGAACAAGGCGTACAACATGAGCATCATGTCGCTCGCGTTCAGCGCGGGCGTGATCGTCGGCCCCGTGCTCGGTGGCGTCACGTCCGACCGCACGATTTCACCGCTGTTCGACTACGGTACGCCGTTCGTGCTGGTCGCCGCGCTGTCGCTGATCTGCGCGTGCTGGACCTGGGCGTCGTATCGCGATTCGGCCGCGCCGCGCGGCGACACGCGCATCGATCCGCTGCTGCCGCTGCGAATCATCGGGGAGGCCGCGCGCCAGCGCAACGTCGCGTTCCTGTCGGTGGTGTTCTTCCTGATGCAGGTCGGCTACGGGCTCTACCTGCAGACCATCATGCTGCTGCTGCAGGCGAGATTCGGCTACACGAGCGCGCGGCTCGGACTGTTCAGCGGCGTGATCGGGCTCTGCTTCGTGTTCGGGCTGCTGTTCGTCGTGCGGCGGATGCTGCGTGTGTGGCGTGTGGTCGACATCGCGAAGACGGGCCTGCTCGTCGCGGGCGTCGGCCAGGTCCTGTCCGCGCTGTTCCCGCACGAGCCGGTGCTGTGGGCGCTCGCGATGGTCGTCGGCTGCTTCGACATGGTCGCGTACACGACGATGTATACGGCGTTCTCCGACGCGGTCAGCGAGGACCGGCAAGGCTGGGCGCTCGGCGTCGCGGGCTCGGTGATGGCCGTTGCGTGGGTCGTGACGGGCGCGCTCACGAACCTGCTGCCCGTGTTCGGCGAGATCGGCCTGCTGCTGATCGGTGGCGCGGGCTTCCTGCTCAGCTTCGCGATGATGGTCGCGTATGGTCGCACGCAGCCGGGCGCGCGAACAGCCGCGCTGTCGTAGACGGTTTGCACGTTGGCCCGATCCTGTCGGACGTTGTCCCGCGCACCGCTGTCGCGCCTGGCCGCGTGGCCCGACACTGGCGCCTCGCGTCCCGGGCGTATCCGGGCCGCGTCCGGCGGCGCCGGCTGGTCCGGCGCGCCGTTCCTTCGACATGCCAACCGAGAGAGCGACCCATGCAACATCCGACCATCCGTACCCTGGCGGGCGCGACCGCGCCGACATCGATCGCTGCCGCCCGCACCGCGCTGCTGGTGATCGATTTCCAGAATGAATACTTCAGCGGCCGCCTGCCGATTCCGGAGGGGCCGCGCGCGCTGGCCAACGCGCAGCGCGTGATCGCGTTCGCCGACCGCGCGGGCATTCCGGTGTTTCACGTCCAGCACGTCGATGCGGCCGACGGCCCGATCCTCGCCGACGGCAGCGACGGCTTCCGCTTTCACGCGGACTTGCAGCCGGCGGCGCATCACACGGTGGTGAAAAAGACGTCGGTGAGCGTGTTCCCGACGACGGACATCGATGCGCGCCTGAAGGCGGCCGGTGTCGACACGCTGATCGTCACGGGCCTGATGACGCATGCATGCGTCGCTGGCGCGGCACGCGATGCGGTGCCGCTCGGCTACGCGGTGATCGTCGTCGACGACGCATGCGCGACGCGCGACCTCGACCTCGCGGACGGTGGCACGGTATCGCACCGCGACCTCCATCGCGCGACGCTGGCCGCGCTGTCGGACACGTTCGGCGACGTGCTGACGACCGGGCAGGTGCTGGCGCTGGCCGTCGCCTGACGGTCGCCGGATGCGTGCTTCAGTCGGCCCAGCCCGGTGCGGCGTATACGACTTCGCCGCGGAAGCACGTCTCGATCACACGGGTTTGCGCGAACGTCTCGACCGGGTGCGCGAACGGATTGCGGTCGAGGATCGCGAAGCTCGCGTCCTTGCCCGCTTCGAGCGAACCCGTGCAGTCGTCGAAGCGCAGCGCATACGTGGTGTTCACCGTATAGGCCTCGAGCATCGTGAGCAGATCGAGGCGTTCGTGCGGATTCCACGGCGGGCTGTCGGGCTGGTCGATCAGCAGGTGCGTGACGCCCGTCTGGATGATCTGCATCGGGTCCATCGTGCTGACCGACCAGTCGGAGCCGGCTGCGAGCATCGCGCCCGCGTTGCGCAGGCTGCGGAACGGATAGTTGCGCGCGGTGCGTTCCGCGCCGAGCAGGTCGCGATAGAGCTGCTGCTGCTCCTCGCGCGCGGCCGTCCACAGCGTCTGCACGCTGGCGATCGCGCCGAGCCGGTTGAAGCGGCTCATGTCGGCCGGATCGACGAGCTGCAGGTGCGCGAGCTGCGCGCGCCGGTCGCGCATGCCGTTGCGGATCTGGACGTATTCGAGCGCGTCGAGCGTCATGCGCACCGCGCGGTCGGCGAGCGTGTGGAAGTGCAGGTCGAAACCGGCCGTGTCGGCGAGCAGGCAGATCTCGTTCAGCGCGTCCTGGCTCCACAGCGCGAGGCCGCAGTCGTCGGTGCCGGCGTACGGCTCGAGCAGCGCGGCGGTCCTCGATTCGGGCACGCCGTCGACGAAGATCTTCACAGTATGCAGGCGCAGGTTGTCGCATTCGTATTCGCGACGCCATCTGGCGAAGCGCTCGATCTGCTCGCGCGGATCGCGGCGCGGGTTCGCATAGAGGCCCGCGCTCATATACACCTTCAGCGTGCCCGCGCGCTGCGCGTCGGCGTAAGCCTTGAGTTCGGCCTCCTCGACGCGCGCGTCGAACCAGCCGGTGATGCCGTAACCGTGCGCCATCGCGTGCGCTTTCGCGAGGGACTTCGGGTAGCCGGCCGGGCTCAGTTGCGGAATGATCGGGCACACGCGGTAGAACGCGGCTTCGTGCACGACGCCATTCGGCGCGCCGGACGCATCGCGCTCGTACACGCCGCCGGCCGGGTCGGGCGTATCGGCGTGGATGCCGGCCGCTTCGAGCCCTTTCGTGTTGAGGCAGCCGCTGTGCACGTCGAAGCCGACCACGAGCAGCGGCCGGTCGGGCACGATCCGGTCGAGCAGCTCGCGGGTCGGATACGCGCCGAATGCGGCCAGGTTGGCGCCGCCGAGATAGACCCACGGCGCGTTCGGCGTCGCATCGGCGCATGCGCGAATGCGCTGCAGGATCGTGTCGGGATCGTTGATGCCGGACAGATCGAAGTCACCGAGGATCTGGTGGCCTTCGAGCGGGTGCACGTGGCCGTCGATGAGGCCCGGCAGCATCAGCCTGCCGGCCAGGTCGACGATGCGCGTCGCGGGGCCGGCCAGCGGGCGGATGTCGTCGTCGCGGCCGACGGCGACGATCTTGCCGTCCTGGGTGGCGAGCGCCTGCGCGAAGCGGCGCTGCGCATCGCCCGTGTAAAGCAGGCCGTTCAGATAGACGGTATCGGCGTGTTGCATGTGTCTCCTCCGGATGGGGGAAGGTTCGACGGGCGCACGTGTCCGGCGGGCGGGCCGTGTGGCTCGTCCGGTCGCGTGAACCCGGTCGGGTTGGAATGAGAAGCGGGTCGGCTAGGTGCCGGTGCTGCGCGGCAGGCGCGGCGATACGTCGTGGTGAAGGCCGGCCGCCGCCGGAGCGTTACGCCGATCGCGCTGCCAGGTCTGGGTCGGCGAATCGATGGGCGACGCGCGCGCGGCCGTGCAGGCCGGCGTCCATCCGGTATTCGGCATGCCGTGTCTCCGTGATATCCGACGCGTTCCGGTCGTCGGGTGAGTCAGATACTAGGAGCGGGGCGGCCGGCTGTCTGTCATCGTTTTGAGGACAAGACGCGACAAAGAAGGCGGGGGCGAGTGGGCGTGCAGCGATGCAGAGGTGCCATCTATTGACCGCGGTCCGCCGGCGGTTCTTCTTCGGTCACGCACCACGCGAACAGTCCGGCGCGGTTCGCCACGCCGAGCTTCGCGAGCGCGCGCCCGAGATAGGTGCGCACGCTGCTGGGCTTGAGTGCGAGGGTATCGGCGATCTGCGGGACGGGCTGGCCTTGCAGCACCGCGCGGCATACGAGCCGTTCGCGCTGCGACAGCGCCGCGCCGCAGGCCGACAGGCGCTGTTCGAACCGCTGCAGCAGCGCGCCGTCGTCCGAGCGCGGCGTCAGGCGGGCGAGCCGTGCATGCTGGATCAGGAGCGGCAGCACGAAATCGCCGAGCTGCCGCAGCAGCGCCAGTTCGGCCAGCGTATAGGACGGCTGGCCGCGCCGGCGGAACAGCGAGAACGCATAGACATAGTCGCGCTCGCTGCCGAGCAGCGTGCAGTCTTCGCCCAGTTCGCCGAGCGCGAAATGGCGGCCGTATTCGGTTGCCGTATCGATGTCCTCGTTGCACGAGAACACGAGCTGCGAATCGGTGGCGCGCTCGATATGCGGGAGCAGCGTGTCGGTGCGCCAGTCGCCTTGCGTATACAGATCGAGCGCGTGGCGTGTGCCGTCGGGATCGTCGCCGCCCGCGAAGAACAGCACGTCGACACTGTCGACCGACTGCGACGGCGCATCGCGACGGTAGCGCGTCGCGACGCTGTAGTGGGACTGCGGATCGACGGTTTCGCGCAGCCACGCCCAGAGCCGGGCGGGAAACTGCGGACTGCCGAGGCTGGCGACCAGGTCGCCGGCATTGCTGAGGGAAATATGGGCGGGGCTCATCGTTGACACCGTCTTCGCGAACGGCCGCCCGTGTCGGCCGTGCTTCGCGTATGACGGCGCACCGGCGGCGCGTCGGCAGGCGGTGCGGTCATGCGGGACGGAGGCCGGCGCGGCGGCGAAGCTCGATTGTAGGGGACTTCGCCGCCGCCGGGCATGCGCGCTTGCCGGGCGCGCGGCCGATCGTCCTTGGACGGGCGGTGCGCATCGTGGCGCACCACGTGCCGGCTCCACGCGTCAGAACATCGTGTTCGCGTTCGCGGACTTCTCGGGTACCGACTGGATCACGTCCCAGTGCTCGACGATCTTGCCGTCCTTCACGCGGAAGATGTCGACGACCGCTTCGCCGCGGTCGCCCGGACGCTCGGTCGCATGCACGTGCAGGTAGACGAGGTCACCGTCGGTTGCGCTACGCACGATGCGTGCACGCGATGCCGGGTTCTTCTGGAACGCGCCGACGAAGTACGACACGAACGGCTTCTTGCCGTCCGGTACGTGCGGGTTGTGCTGCTTGTAGTCGTCCGCGACCACGGCGGCGGCTTCGGCGGCTTCGTGCTTGTTGAAGAAGCGGTCGTAGAACGTCAGCACGAGCTGGCGGTTGGCTTCCTCGGCGGCCAGGTCGCGCGGGGCCGGACCGGCGGCCAGCGCGGCCGTCGACGCGGCCAGCAGGACGAGCGCGGCAACGGCGCGAACGGGGGAGCGGAGCGATGACATGTAGCGCGTTCCTTGTCTGACGAAGCGTGGGTGGGTGCGTGATGCGCGACGGCCGGTCGAGCCTGCCGCGGCGATCAGCGGGCGGCGGCGCATGGTTGCGGATGTACGCGCCTTGTCGCCGCGAGGGATTCGCCGCCCGGTCCGAAGCGTCACGATCCGGACTGGGCGAGGCGGCGCGCCGTCGTCATGCTTCGTTGAACTGGCGAATTCGCGCGGCTGTCGGGTCGATCGAATGGTACAGTTGCCGCGAACCCGTCACAAGAAGTCAGCGCGATGTGAACAGGTCACGCCGCGCTGACCATGCGTTGCCCTTGAAAGAGAATCCAGTCATGCCGTTCCCGCCCGCCGATGAACCCGTCGAACTCGATCAGCCGTGCCCGATTCGCGATGTGCTCGACCGCATCGGCGACCAGTGGAGCCTGCTCGTGCTCGAGACGCTGTCCGGCGGGACGATGCGTTTCAACGAACTCGGCCGTACGATCGGCGATGTGTCGAACCAGATGCTGTCGCGCACGCTCAAGCGGCTCGAGCAGGACGGCTTCGTCAGTCGCACGCTGTACGCAGAAGTGCCGCCGCGTGTCGAATATGCGCTGACCGACCTCGGGCGTTCGTTCCTGACGCCGATGCAGGCGATGATCCGGTGGGCCGACGAACATCATCGCGCGATCTGCGTCGCGCGACGCCGGGCACGGGAACTGGAGGGCGGCGGGCGCTGAGCGGGGCGCTTGCGCCGCCTTGTCGCTGGGCGTCGTGCTGCGGATCGGGTGTGATGCGACGACGCGTGGCATGGTTGCCGGTGCATCGCCATTGCATGATTTCGTTATCCGAATGATTTCGGCGGGTCGAGCGAGGGCGCCGATGCGGCGGTGTATTCCATTCGTCTCGTATGCGGCAATGCGCTGGCGGTGCTCCGTTTACAAGGGCAGTACGGGGCGACCGAGACGGCGGTCTTTCTCGGCATGGCGTACGAAGGGTGCGGCACGGTCCGGTCGAGGCGGGATGGTGGCGTGCCGTAGATCGGCGAGCACGTCGATTCGAGGTGGCGTGATCAGAAGCCTCGCCCCCGGTTTGCGCGCCGGCATCGGGGCGGGGTGGGGCAGGATTCGGGGGGCTGCCGGGCATCATGATTGTCGGGGCCGAACGGCACGGATTCGCCCGCGCCGTCCGGCCCCGGGGCCTGCCATCGGCCGGACGCCGGATGGCTGCCTATCGCCACGTACCGTCGACGTACATCCACACTTGCCCCTGGCGACGCCAGTAGCCGGGCACCCACCGACGCCCGGGGCGCCGTGCGACCCAGCGGCCGGGCACCCATATATAGCGGCCCCGCTGCCAGCGCCAGTAGCCGTCCGTCCATATATAGCCGTGCGGCCGAGGCGGCGGCGGTCGGCGGTCGTGCCGGGCGGCCGGCGGTGCGAAGCCCGGGCGGTCCGGATAGGGCGGGCCGCCGGGTACGCGATTCGGGCCGGAGGGCCGGTACACGGGCGGCGCGGGCTGGGCCGAGGCGCCGCGGAGCCAGCCGCCGGTGCTGACGAAGGCAGCGGTCAATCCGATGGCGCGCAACAACGAGCGTCGATTCATGGCGTGTCCTGTTCTGTATTCGAGGCCGCCTTACATTAGCCTGCCAGTCCGTCGGCCGGGTTACGCGAGCAGTTAAGGCTGTTACCGTGTGTCACGGTGGGCGGCCGAACCGTCGGCGAGGGGAAGCGGGCCTTTCTGTAAGGATGGCGGGCGGGCGGATGTGACCCGCTGACAAGCGTCGAGCGCTGTTTACTGGCTGACGGATGCGTTTTAGGTGCCCGGAGCCTGAAATTCGAGATCCGGATGGGTAAAATTTACCTATTTCGGGGTGTCGCGCCGAATCCGTTTGTTGTTTCTATGCAACCGTCAAGACGATGACATGTAAGAATGGTGCGATGAAAGCCTCCAAAAAGACCCCGTCAAGAAGTCAAAAACAAACGTCAAAACAAATACTTATAACTCGGCCCCACTTTCATTATTTCTAGTTCTGGAAAAGCTTATTTCTTTATTTGCGGATCGCTCCCCTAGGGTACACCCCTAAACTCACGGTTCCCAAACGGGCAACTATCCGGGCGCGGCCAGCAGGATCGATGGCGCTCCCGGGCGGTTGCAGACCGTTTATGAACAAGGTCGCGAGACCTGCCTCTTTTTAGAAGGGAGCTCCACGAATGAACAAGACTCTGATCGTTGCAGCAGCTGCAGCATCGTTTGCTACCGTCGCTCACGCACAAAGCAGCGTCACGCTGTACGGCGTGCTGGACGCAGGCATCACCTACACGAGCAACGTCCAGCCGGCACTCGGCCAAGCTGGCAAGTCGCGTTGGGCGATGGGTTCGGGCATTGACCAGAGCCGTTTCGGCCTGCGTGGCTCGGAAGACCTGGGTGGCGGCCTGAAGGCAATCTTCACGTTGGAAAGCGGCTTCAACATCGGTAACGGCAAGTTCGCGAACGGCAACGGCGGCATGTTCAACCGTCAAGCTTTCGTCGGCCTGTCGAGCCAGTACGGCACGGTCACGCTGGGTAAGCAGTATGACGCAACGCAAGACTACCTGGCGCCGCTGACGGCAACGGGCTCGTGGGGCGGCACGTACTTCGCGCACCCGCTGAACCTCGACCGTCTGAGCACGAACGGTGATGTCGCTCAGAACAACACGATCAAGTTCACGAGCGCGAACTACGCTGGCCTGCAATTCGGCGGCACGTACTCGTTCTCGAACAACACGAACTTCGGCAACAACCGTGCGTACAGCGCAGGCGTTGCATACCAGTTCCAAGGCCTGAAGCTGGCTGGTGCATACTCGCAAGCAAACCTGGGTGACGGTACGAACGCAAACGGCGCAACGTCGTCGGCGATCGGTGGCATCGCTAGCCAAGGCCGCGTCCGCACGTACGGTGCTGCTGCTGGTTACGCATTCGGCCCGGCACAAGTCGGCGCTGCATGGACGCAAGCTCGCCTCGACAACAACGCAGTCGGCGCTCTGGGCTCGGTCCGCACCGATAACTACGAAGTCAACGCAAAGTACAACCTGACGCCGGCTCTCGGCCTGGGTGCTGCTTACACGTACACGAACGCGAAGATCAACAACGGCAGCACGCACTGGAACCAGTTCGGTCTGCAAGCTGACTACGCACTGTCGAAGCGCACGGACGTCTACGCACAAGCTGTGTACCAGCGTGCAGCGAAGAACGGCGTTGGCGCATCGATCTACAACGGCAACAGCTTCAACGACAACCTGCCGAGCTCGTCGATCAACCAAACCGCAGCAACGGTTGGTCTGCGTCACCGCTTCTAAGCGTGACGGCGGGGTAACCCGCTACGCAGCATTGAAAAAGGCGCCTTCGGGCGCCTTTTTTTCGTCTGCGGAATGCGATGTCGACGATTCACATCGTCCGGACGCAAAAAAGCGAGGCCTGTGCCTCGCTTTTTCCGTTGTGCGGCGCGGTGCCGGCGGCAGTGGCTCAGCGCGTGTATTCGCCGTTGGCTTCCGGCTGGAACACGATCGCGGCGACCTTCATCTGCTTTTCGGCGCCGCTCGGTTGCATCACCTTGACCATCTGGCCGCGCTGGGTGCCCAGCAATGCCATGCCGACGGGCGAGAAGACGTTCAGGCGGCCGAGTTCGAGATTGGCGGCATCCGGATAAACAATCGTCCAGGTGGCTTGTTCCTGGGTCGCTTCGTCGAGCAGCGTGATCTGCGAGTTCATCGTGACGACGTTCGCCTTGATGGCGTCGGGCTGGACGATGTCGGCGCACTCGAGAAGCGTATCAAGCATCGTCTGGAAGCGCGGGTTGTGTTCGGCGTGCTTCTCTAGGCGAGCAACGTCGAGTTCGGTCAACTGGTAAAGGCGTTGTTTCATGGCAGTTCTCCAAATGATCGGCAGGGGCAGGCGTGGCATGCCTATGGGATCGCCCGGAGCCTGTCTGACCTGGCTCCGGGAGGAGACCGAGCCGTCAGATCAGGCGCCGGGCAGGGGCGAGCGGCGCCTGGGCCGTGCGTCGAGCGAGGGGATGCGCCGGATGACCGGCGCGCGCGCGCACGCCGGCCGGGCCGGACGGCGAAACCGAAAGGGGCGTGAGCGCGTACATGGTGGATGGAAGATCGACTGACGAATATAACCTTACGATTCTACAACACAACTTTCGACATATGTGATTTGGCTGTCGGCATTTTGTCAGTGATTGTTGTACGGATGAAGCAAGTTACCACGATATCGTTCGGGATGTGCCGGCGATTTTTGTCAAAATCGCAACGCTGTATGTTCAAACTAAGGGTTTCCCCTTGGGTGGGCGAGAACTACACTGGATCCAATCGCTTCAGACAGTCCTGCCGAGGCGACGCCAAAAGAGAACATATACCGGAGGTAAATCATGAAGTCGGTCATCTACGCAGCTATCGCCGCATCCGTCCTTGCCACCCCGATCGCATCGTTTGCACAGTCCGAGCAGGGGCTGACCCGCGACCAGGTCAAGGCCGAGCTCGTGCAACTCGAACAGAACGGCTACAAGCCACTGGCGAGCGATCCGCAGTATCCGGACAACATCCAGGCCGCGGAACAACGCATTCAACCGAACCAGCCGATGCTCGCGCAGGCCGATACGAGCGGCTACGGTGCCGTGGCAGCGGGTGCCGGCCAGGCCGGCCGTCGCACGACGCGCGAAGCACCGAATCCCGTGAACTCGGTCTACTTCGGCAACTGAACGTCCCCGGGTCTGCGAGCGCACCGCTTAATCGACGAGACGCGCACCGGTTGTGCGCGTCATTCGCCCGCAGGAGCAGAACCTCCGTCGCCGCATTCCGGCGGCTTTCCGCCCAGACGCTCGCGCGTTTGGGCCTTTTTTGCTGGGGCGGGTCAGGCGGACGTGACCGCGGGCGTGCCGTGGATATAGTGTTCGAGCTGGCTGATCGTGAACTGCTGATCGGCAATCACGCTCTTGACGAGGTCGCCGATCGAGATGAGGCCGACCAGCTTGCCGCCGTCGAGGACGGGCAGGTGGCGCATCCGGTGCTCGGTCATCAGCGCCATGCACTCGTCGGTGGATTGCGACGGTTCGACGTAGCGCACCTTCGCCGTCATGATTTCCTCGACGCGGGTGGCTTTCGACGAGCGGTCCTGCAGGACGACCTTGCGCGCGTAGTCGCGCTCGGTGACGATGCCCGCGATGTCGTCGCCGTCCACGACCAGTAGCGCGCCGATGCCTTTTTCCGCCATCAACTTGATGGCGTCGTAGACGAGATCGCTCTTCGTGACGGTGTAGATGGTGCGGCCCGAATCCGGCTTGGCCTTGAGAAGCTGCGCGACAGTCGTGCTCATTCGCTCTCTCCGTTTGCAGGTCGATGCTGGGCAGGCAGGGTGTGATGCTTGTCACCCGATGAGCCCAGTATAGCCGCGCAGGTGGCGGCAGTCGCGTGACGATTCCAGATTAGCGGTAAACTCCGGTCACGCACTATCCACACAACTCCTACATTCCTGAACGTTTCGATTGAATTCATGATGTCTTCGCGTCCCCAATCGCCCAAGCCGGGCAATGGCCAGGCCGACGAGTGCGTGACGCTCGTCGCTACCGCGTCGCTGCCCACGCGCTACGGTACGTTCACGTCGTATGCTTTCCGCGTATCGGGCAGCGATGCCGAACATCTCGCGCTCGTGATGGGCGACGTCGCCGGCGAGCAGTCCGTGCTGACGCGCCTTCATTCCGAATGCCTGACCGGTGATGTATTCGGCTCGTACCGCTGCGACTGCGGCGAGCAGCTCGATCTCGCATTGCGCTACATCGCGGCGGAAGACCGCGGCGTGCTGCTGTATCTGCGCGGCCATGAAGGGCGCGGGATCGGCCTGAGCAACAAGATCCGCGCGTACGCGCTGCAGGAGCAGGGGCGCGACACCGTCGAGGCGAACCTCGACCTCGGCCTGCCCGACGACGCCCGCGAATACGACTCGGCCGCGGCGATTCTCCGGATCCTCGGCGTGACGTCGGTGCGGCTGATGAGCAACAATCCGGCGAAGTTCGATACGCTCGCGAAGCACGGTATTCCCGTCTGCGAACGCGTTGCGCTTGCGGTGCCCGTGCGTGAGGAAAACGAGCGTTATATCCGCACGAAGCAGACGAAGTTTGGGCATTACTTCGAAGAAAACGAGTAATCTCCGCGGGCGCACCTGCGCCCGTTTCTCATCATCCGCTCCCTGGAGCGTCGCCGACAAAGGCGACGATTTCCATTTCCCCTCCATCCGTTCCGCTTTCAGGTTTGTGACGGCACTTGCGTTATGCGGCCTGAACGATCCGTCTTCCCTATGTTCACACCGTCGAAGATCGAAACCGAGCGCCTGACGCTGCGTCGCTGGCGGCCGGCGGATGCGGGCGCGTTGTCGGCGATGCATGAGGATCCCGACGTGACCGCATGGCTCGCGCGCGGCCCGATGTCCGTTGACGAGGCGAGCGACGTCATCGCGCGCTACGACGCGCATTTCGAGGCACACGGTTTCGGCCCATGGGCGGTCGAGCGTCGTTCCGACGCGATGCTGATCGCGGTGTGCGGCCTGTCGAACGAAGTGCGTGCAACGCATCCGATGGCGCCGTGCGTCGAGATCATGTGGCGGCAGGCGCGTCACGCCTGGGGGCACGGCTACGCTGTCGAGGCGGCCGCCGCCGCATTGGCCGACGGGTTCGACCGGATCGGACTCGGCGAGATCTTCGCTTGGACGGCCGACACCAACCTGCGATCACGGCACGTGATGCAGCGGCTCGGCATGCAGCATCAGCCCGCGCGCGATTTCGACCACCCTGCGTTGCCGGAAGGGCACGCGCTGCGTCGGCACGTCGTGTATGCCGCCCGTGCCGCCGCTCTGGCCGGCGCGTAACGGCTCACGCGTGATCGCTCGTCAGCGCCACGTGCCGTTCTGCAACACGATCCGGTAACCGTCGGCATCCTCGAAAGTCTGGCCGGATATTTCCCAGAACGGATTGAACGACGTCACCGGCATGAAGCCATGTTCCGTGGCGCGCGCGCAGGCGGCTTCCCATTCCGGCCGATCGGGCAGGTAGAACACGATCAGGTCTTCGGGCGTCGGTGACGGCGCGATCGGGTGGTCGGGGCAGTGCGTGAATTCGAAGTGATAGTTGAGGCCGTCGCGCCCGAGCATCACGCCGGAAAACCCGTCGTGATCTTCAAAGCGCGCGAGAACGGACAACTCGAGGGCGTCGCGATACATGCGCTCGGTACGGGCGAGGTTGCTGACCGGGCGGGCAATGCGCAGATGGGCGTGCAAGATGGCCTCGGAGGCGAGTGGCGGGCCGGTCAATGATAAGCCGGCCAATCCGGATTGCGTGTGACGAACGGAGCGTGTTTCGGCGCGGGCCCATCGTATCGAACGATATGGGCGCCTTCCGGCCAAACGAATCGAACCGTCAAACCTCGTCTCGTGAAAGAAAAAACATGACGCTCCCGATCAAATGCGCGCACCCCATTGCAGCCGGTGCTTGTCAGGACAACCTTCGACGTCCTGTTTTCGCCTCAGCCTGTCGAGTGATGAGCGTACGCGCCTATCCCGGACGAGAGGGCGCAAATGAGTAAGCCCGATCTCCGTCGGCCGGTTACCGGCCCTTATCGCCAGTCGCGATGGATGGTCGTGCTGGAGGTTGCCTTTGGATGGGTGGCCAAGGGGACGATGATACTGGTCGGATTCTGCATGGTCGCGTTGGCGGCCCTGACGGGCGACGTGAGTGCGCTGGCGGACTTGCCAACGACCAAGAAGGGCTGGTTGTACCTGCTGCTGGTAATGATCGGGGTGGTGGCGCTGATATTTGCGGTGCACCACTTCTGGCCGTGGCCGCCTGATGCGCGCCCGGCAGGCTAGGTGCGGCGGAAGGAGATGTGTCCCCGCAATTCGCGCAGGCAAGAAAAAGCCCGCTACATTGAGCGGGCTGAATCCATGTTTGGAGACATGGAGGAGACAGACGTAAATTTAAGGGAAAACCCGAGGCATGGCAAGCCCTAGTTGTATCGATACAACTTCCTGTTGCATCGCACTCACATGCCGCCTGCCCGGGCGTGCGCCGCAAACGCGCTGAAACGCTCCTGCGCGACCGGTAACGCGTACTTGTCGCGCATCTCCGTCTCGATCCATGCACAGGCCTCGCGCGCGCAGTCGGTCAGCGCGTGCCGCGTCGCATGGCCATCGATGTCGTAGACGAAGCGCACGCCGACCTCGTCGTCGGCCACCTGCCGCTCGAGCTGGTTGAGCTGCAGTTGCGGCCCATGCTGTTGCGACAGCGCGCGCAGTTCGTCGAAGTGATATTCGAGCCAGTCGGCAAAGAACAGCGCGTCGCTGTGGCACGGCAGCCGGAAGGCCGCGCTGCGCGACGGGCGCGGCCCGGCTTCGCCGGCCGACGCGTGCGGTTCGCCACCGGTGGCGATGGACGCGTCGACGGGCGAGAGCGGCTGCTGGATCTGGCGGTAGGGCTCGCGATCACGCAACGCGTGCCACAGCAATTCGTCGCCGGCGGCGCCGGACGGCTGCATCGTCAGGTCATGCCGGCCTTCGCCGGCCGGCGCGATGTCGCGGATCACGAGGCGCAGCGAGCAGAGCGGCTCGTCCGCGACCAGCAGCGTCGCCGCGCGCGGCAGCCCGCAGACGAGCGGCGCGGCGCCGGCCGCACGGAACACGAGCCCGCGGCGGTCGAGCCGCACGAGCGGCAGCGGCCGGGGAAACGACGGGTAGGCGACCGCGATACGGGCGCCGTTGGCGCTCGTCAACCCGGGCATCATCGCGCGAAAGACCTGAGACTGGTCCACGTTGATTCTCCTTCGTTACGAGGCCGCCCGGACAGAAACGCGCGTTCCGGTTCAGGCGGCGATGGCTTGCCGGGCGGCTTGCCCCGGCTCGATTCCTAGTGCGGCAAACGTTTGCGGATCGATGTCGATCCAACATGCGACCACCAGACGTCCGTCCACCTGCTTGGGCGGGCCTGCGCGGTGCGCGTGTATGCCGATCCGGCGGAACAGCCGCTCCATGCTCGCGAACGTCACGCCGATCAACTGCCGCGCGCCAAGCTGCGCCGCGCATTCGACGACTGCCGCGAGCATCGGGCGCACGGCCCATTCGGCATTGCCCGGCCCGCCTTCGTCATCGGTTGCCGCGAACCGGGACAACTCCCAGACGGCGGCCGATTGCGGCAGCGGCATGTCTTCGGCGATCAGGTCGGCGAACAGCGACTTCAGCAGATACGGGCGCGTCGTCGGCAGCAGGCGCGCACATCCGCACATGTCGCCGCCGGCGTTCCGCGCGAACACGTACACGGTATCGTCGCGATCGAACTGATCGCGCTCGAAGCTTTCGTTCGCCGACGGGAGTGCCCAGCCGAGCTGCTCGACGAACACACGGCGCCGATAGCGCCCAAGATCCGCCGCAAGTTCGTGTGGCAACCGCCCTTCCTCGTGAACGAAGGTCCGCATGGTGTCCTCGGATCTGTGCTTTTGTATGCATGCATTACATCGCGCAGCACGAGGGGGCTGTAACTGGTAACTCTTACAGGGTGACGCCGGAAAGATGCCGTTTAGGACGTGGTAACGGTTTCTTGATCAACGGGATTGAAAAGCGTGGCGCTTTTGCTTATAAAGAGCGCCAGCATCACGGAAATTGTCAGAGGAATAGACGCACAGCCAGTTGTCACTGGAGCGTCGGACCGGCATGATAGGCGTCGTTGTGCCCGAGCAGGGCCGACGCGACCGCGGCGGGCCAGTCGATGCACGCGAGCCGTGCGGCGAGCGCGGCGGCCGTGCGGAACATGCCGATGTCGGCGCCCGTGGCGTCGGTGACCATCACGTTGCTGCGGACGTCGCCGCCCGCGATCACGAACGTGCCGGTCGCGCGTTCGAGGTACCAGTCCCAGCCGATCGTCAGGTAAGCGACGCCGGCACTGGCCGGGCGATGCCATTCGGTGTAGCCGGCGAGGCGTGCGTTGATGGCGCTGTCGCGCAATTCCTCGAGCAGCGATGCGTCGAGGCCGCTTGCGACATGGTCGAGCGCAAGCACGGCCAGTGCGCCTTCTGACAGGCGTACGTAGCCGTCCGGGGACGGGCCGGGGACCGAGTGCAGCAAAGGTGAAGTCATGCGCGGAATGTATCAGCCTCGAACGGGTGCTGGAACCTGACAAGTATGACAGCGTGACGTTGTCGGAGAATGAATGGAACTGCGCTGGCAGGATGCCTATCAACAATTCAGCGCCGCGGAAGACGAGCAGCAGCTCTTCCAGCGGATCGCCGCCTATTCCAAACGGCTGGGATTCGAATACTGCTGTTACGGCATTCGCGTCCCGCTGCCTGTTTCGAAGCCCGCGGTCGCGATCTTCAATACCTATCCGGACGGCTGGATGGCGCACTACCAGGCGCAGAACTACATCGAGATCGACTCGACGGTTCGCGACGGCGCGCTCAGCACCAACATGATCGTCTGGCCGGACGTCGACCGGATCGAACCGTGCCCGCTTTGGCAGGACGCACGTGATTTCGGGTTGTCGGTGGGCGTCGCGCAGTCGAGCTGGGCACCCCGCGGCGCGTTCGGCCTGCTGAGCATCGCCCGCCATGCCGACCCGCTGACGCCGGCCGAGATCAACATGCTGACGTTGCAGACCAACTGGCTCGCGAACCTGTCGCATTCGCTGATGAGCCGCTTCATGGTGCCGAAGCTGGCGCCGGCGGCGGGCGTCACGCTGACCGCGCGCGAGCGCGAGGTGCTGTGCTGGACGGCCGAGGGCAAGACCGCGTGCGAAATCGGCCAGATCCTCAGCATCTCTGAGCGGACGGTCAACTTCCACGTCAACAACATCCTCGAGAAGCTGGGCGCGACGAACAAGGTCCAGGCGGTCGTCAAGGCCATCTCGGCCGGCCTGATCGAGACGCCCTGACAGGGCGTGAAGGCGGCGGCGCGAGATGGTGCTGCCGCCAGGCCGCTCACTCCATCATCGGCTCCGCTTCCTTCGCGGTCCAGCTCACGCTGGAAATGCTCTTCTCCATGCTCATCCGGCTTGCGATCTGCTCGAGCTTCTGCTGATCCTTCGGATGCAGCTTCAGTGTCGCGGTCACCTTCAGCCGGTCCGGCTGGTCGGGCACGTCCTCGCTCGTGAGGCTCTGGAACGACAGCGGCTTCGCATACATCGAGTTCGACAGCAGCGTGCGGATGTGCACTTCGTCGGAGGCCAGGCAGATCACGGTGATCTGGTATTCGCGCACGAGATCGGCATTCGATACCGGCGTCGCGTTGATCGCCTGGCTGACGCTGCGCAACAGCGTATTGGTGAGCAGCACGACGCCGGTGCCGGCGAGCGCCGGCACGTAATGACCGGAACCGGACAGCACGCCGACGGCGGCCGAGCACCACAGGGTCGCGGCGGTGTTGATGCCCTGGATCGAGCCCTTGTCGCGCATGATCACGCCGCCGCCGAGGAAGCCGACGCCCGACACGACGTAGGCGGCGATCTGCGTGACGCCCGCGACGCCGTTGCCGGTCAGCACGCCGAGCGTGACGAACAGGCACGCGCCGCTCGCGACGAGCGTGATCGTGCGCAGGCCGGCCGTGCGCTGGCGCATCTGGCGCTCGATGCCGATGGCGACGCCGCAGGCGAACGCGGTGAAAAGACGGAGTGCGAAATCGAAAGTCATGGTTGTCCTGCCGTGCAAGAAGCGCGTGCCGTTTCGCGTCGCGGCGGCGCAAGGCCGAAGGCGACACGAAGATAGCCGTCATCGCGCGGTACTGTACCGCGCGAATGCGTCATTCAGTGTGAAACGGGAGGCGTGCGGCTCGCGGAACGCGAGCCGGGCAGGGGAACTGCGTCGGACAGGCGTTCAGGCGGCAAGCGGCGCACGCAACGGAGTGCTGCAACTGTCCACGATGGTTCCTGAAGGAAGAATGGGCGGCATTCTAGTGGGCGGCGAGCGCATGCGTCAACCGCCTCGCGGCGGCCGCGCTACTGCGCCGAGCCGATCGTCCCCGTCGCGAGCGCGAGTGCGGCGGCGGCCGACAGCGCCCCGGCATAGCTGTCGACCTCCGCGTTGCGGGCGGCGAGCAACTGGCTTTGCGCGATCGTCGCATCGGTGACCGAACCGACGCCGTTCCGGTACGCGGTCAACGCCGCGTCGTAACTCGTCTGCGCGGCATCGACGAGCGCCTTCGCGGCATCGTGCGACGCAAGGCTCGTCTGTACCGCGTTCTGCGCGGCGACGACCTGGCGGACCGCTTCCTCCTTGGACCGCGTGAGGCGCGCGGAGGCGCTTTCCGCGTCGTTGCGCGCCTGCATCAGCACCGCCGAGCGCAGGCCGCCGTCGTACAGCGGAATCGTCACGCCGAGGAACACGCCGCCGCCGTAGCGGCTGCCGTTCAGGTTGACGGTCGGCGCCTGGTCGCCGATCGCGGGGAGCGCGGAGATGGACGTGCCGCCGCTCGCGTACGACGTCGACGCGGACAGGAAAATCTTCGGCATGAACGCGGCTTCCGCGGCCTTGATCTTCGCGCGATTGGCCTTTTCGAGCGCGAACGCGCCCTGCAGGTCGGGGCGGCGCGCGATCGCATCCGACACGATCGCGTCGACCGACGAGCCGAGCGCGGGCGGCAGCGGCCGCTTCGGCAGCGCGGCGATCGTCGGCTTCGACAGCGGCGAGATGCCGAGCGCGGAGACGAGGGCGAGGTAGCCGTCGCTCTCCGTGCCGTTCGCCTGAACGAGCGCGAGGTTGACCTGTGCGCGGTTCTGCGTCGCCTGCGCGAGTTCGACGACCGTGCCGACGCCGTGCTTGAGTCGCGCGCGGGAGGCCGCGAGGATCGCGTCCGCGTTCGCGAGGCCCTGCTGGGCACTGAGCGCGCGCGCGCGTGCGGCTTCGTAGCGGTAGTACGCGACGGTCACGTCGTGGATCACCTGCTGGTGGACGGCCGTGAACGCGACATTCGACGCGATCGACGCCTGTTCGGCCGCTTCGACGCGCGCCGCGCGGCCACCGAAATCGAACAGCAGCCATTGCAGCGACAGCGCCGAGATGGTGCCGTGCACGGTGGAGTTGCTCGACGAGTCGCCGAGGAACGACGACGTCGAGCCGTGGTTTGCCTGGTACCCGCCCATGGCCGTCGCGGACAGCTTCGGCAGGTAGGCGGTCTTGGCGAGGCCGACCGCGAGCGCGGCGTTGCGCGCGTCGTTCCATGCGATACGGGTCAGCGGGTTCGCCGATTCGGCGAGATCGATCAGCTCGGGCAGCGTGTACGCGTGCGCGGCATCGAGCGCGGCCGGCGGCGAGACGGACGCGAGCGCCGGCGACGCGGGCAGCGTGTAGTCGTGCGAACCTTGCGCGGACGCGCGCGGCGGGCCCGGCACGATATCGCCTGCGGCCGACGTTTGCGGCTGCCACGGGCGTTCGGACGCCTCCGGCGCCAGATCGATCGACGACGTCGCGCAGCCGGCCAGCGCGACGGCGGTCGCGAGGGCTGCGGCGGCGATCGAGGCGGCCGGCGGTTCAGGTACGCGCATGGGGAACAGGCTCCTTCGGTGTGGCTTGACGGGCGGCATCGGCGATGTGTGCGAGCCGCGTGTCGATCAGGTTCAGCAGCGCGTCGCGTGCGGGATCGGTGGGGGCTGCGCGCGGCGGGGTGGCCGGCGGCGCGGAGGGTTCTCGATGGGGCGCGGTATCGTCGTCGCGCGGTTCGGTCACGCGGGCGAGCTGCGCGCCGATCGCCGCGTCACCGGGCTGGCGCTCGGCGAGCAGGAACAGCGGGCCTTCAAGCGCGCCGAGTTCCGCGAGCGCGCGCCGTCGGGTGGCGAGCCACGTTGCGGCTGGCCGTACCCACGACGGTTCGTAGTGGACCAACCCGAGTTCCTGCGTGATCGCGCCGTGGCGGGCGAACGCCTCCGCCGCGAGCGCGCGCCGCTCGGTCGGCTGCGCGACCTGCACGAGGCGCCGCCACTGGTCGATCAGCGCGGCGAGCCCGGCGTCGATCTGCTTGCCGATGCTGACGGGCCAGATGCGCGTGAACACGAGATACACGACGACATTGCCGAGCAGGATGCCGATCGTGCGATCGCGCGCGATCGTCAGGTCGAAGCCGGGACCGGCGCCCTGGATCACGCACAGGAAAAACGCGAACGCGATCTGGAAGCCGGCATACGCGATGCGCGGCGAGCCGAATGCGACCCACGCGGCGAGCCACCCGCCGGCGAACACCAGCGCCATCAGGTGGCCGACCGACGATAGCGACGGCACGACGAAGACCAGTGCCGCCGTGCCGAGCAGCGCGCCGACAATGCAGCCGAAGATCCGCAGCGTGAGCTTCTCGACCGTCTCGGCCGTCGAGCCGAGCGACACGATGTAGCAGGTGACGACGCAGGTATGGATGCCCGACCAGTCGAGCTGCGAATACAGCAGGTAGCAGAAGATCGCCGCGGCGGTCGTCTTCAGCGCGTAGCGGATGTGGTCGGGATTGGTGCGCGCGTCGGGCAGGAAGAAGCCGCCGCGCGGGGCGGCTGCGGGGGCGTCGGGGGCAGGTGCCGAAGCCGTCGAAGCCGTCGAAGCCGTCGAAGCCGTCGAAGCCGTCGAAGCCGTCGAAGCCGTCGAAGCCGTCGAAGCCGTCGAAGCCGTCGAAGCCGTCGAAGCCGTCGAAGCCGTCGAAGCCGTCGAAGCGACATCGGTCGTTGCGGCCGGTTCCGCGAAATGCGTGATCGCCGCATGGAGATCCGTCGCAGCAACACGCGCGAGCGGCGGCAGTGTGTCGGTCGGCGGTAGCGCGAGTGTCACGTCGACCGGGTAGCCGCCCTGGTCGAGGATGTCGGCCATCTCGTCGAGCGTCGCGGCGATCGGGGTGGCGTATGCGTCGGGCAGCCGCGCGCCTGGTTCGCGATCGGCCAGCGCGACGCCGACGAGCAGCGCGGTGCTCGATGTCACGGCCTGCCGCAACGCCGCGAAGTCGGCGGCGGACGACGAGCCTTCGAGTTTCGACAGCTTGAGCCACGTGAGCAGCTGCTTGTCGCCTTCGTGCAGGCTGGCATTGAATGCGTCGCGCGCGGCATCGTTACCGCGCAGCCGCTGCGCGGCAAGCCGCAAGCGTTTCGCGAGTTGCGCTTGCGCGAGCTTGCGCGGCGACGGCGCGATCAGCAGGTTGACGACGATCGCGACACCGACCGGGATCGCGATCGTCAGCCAGATGTACAGCAGTGCGCGGGTCGCGGCTTCGCCGAACGGCGCGAGGCCGAGCTGGTCGAGCCCGAAGCCGACGATCATCGCGAGGATCGCGCCGACCGGGCGCAGCTTGCTGGCCGACGTCAGATAGAGGAGGCCGACCGACAGCACGGCCATGCACGCGACCCGCAGGATCGAATAGTCGATGCTGAAGATCGCGATGCCGAGCACGAGCCCGATCACGATCGTGACGATCACGAGCAGCGCGGCCGCGAGCACGACGCTCGTCACGCGGTCGGCCCGGATCATGAAGAACACGACGTACGCGGACAGCGCGGCTTCGGGCGTGCCGTAGGCGGCCGTCACGAGCGCGGTCAGCGCGCAGATCAGCGCAACCCGGACGGCAATCGACGTGCGCCCCGGAAACGGCGCGAGCAGTCGCAGGACTTCGCGCGGGCCCGGCGAGCGAACCTCAGCGGCAGGCAGTGCCATGCCGGACCTCGACGATCGCGCTGGCGCCGACGCGCACGAGCTTGCCGTCGGGTTCGTCGAGCTTCACGCGTACGGGAAAGCGCTGCGCGACGTGCACCCAGTTCACCGAGTTCTGCACGATCGGCAGCGTGCGCGGCAGGTTGATGCGGGCGCTGTCGGCAATGCCTGCGCCGACGCCGACGACCTTGCCGGTCAGCGGACGGCTGCGGTCGATCATCGAATAGACGGTCGCGCAGTCGCCGACCTCGATGCGGCTCAGCGACGTCTCGCGGAAGTTGCCGACGGCGAACCATTCGCTTGCGTCGATCAGCGTGAAGATCGACTGGTTCGGCGCAAGGGTTTCGCCGGCGAGCACGCTCAGGCCCGTGACGAGCCCATCGTGCGGCGCGCGCACGACGGTGTCTTCGAGCGCATGCTGCGCGCGGGCCAGCGCGGCCTCGCGCGCATGCAGCGTCGCGATCGCGTCGGCCTCGTCGCCGATCGTTTGCGCGGACGCGCGCTGCTGTTCCTGTGCCTGCGCGAGCGACACGGCCGCGTCGCGCTGGCGGACCTTCGCCTGGTCGAACTGCTGCGCGCTGACGTAGCCCTGCGCGGCGAGCGGCGCGAGCCGGTTCACGTCGCGCGTGGCAAGGTCGCTGTTCTGGGTCGCCCGCTTGACCTGCTCGGCGGCCACGGCCGCGTTCGAGCGCTCGCCGATCAGCGAGCGGCGGCGGGTGTCGAGCGATGCGCGCGCGAGTTCGAGGTCGGCCTGCGCCTGCGCAACCGTCAGCCGGTACGGCACGGGATCGATGACGTACAGCAGGTCGCCTTTCGCGACGCGCTGGTTTTCATGCACCGCGAGCTGCACGATGCGGCCGCCGACCGGCGACGCGACGTGCACGACGTCCGCGTCGATCGATGCGTCGTCGGTGGACGGGTAGGCCGTCGTGCGGTAGTACGCGTACACGAGTGCCGCGATGCCGAGCGCGACGATCGCCAGTGCGATCACGCGGCCTTTGACGGAGGGGCGGGCGATACCGGCGGCCTTCATGCGAACGGCCCCGTGCCGGTGAGCCACACGATCACCGCGACCACAAGCCCGATCGCGGTGCAGACGGCCAACTGGTAGGGGACCGTGGCGGCCCAGCCGGTCGCGACGAATACGCGGTGCGCGACGATCGCGCCGACGACGCCGACGATCGCGCTGACGAGCCAAAGCGGGAAATATGCGCCGAACAGGACGTACGACGGAGCGCCGCGCGATGCGCAGCCCGCGAGCGGCAGGGCTGGCGCCAGGACGGCGGCGACGCGCAAGGGCGCGCGCGGCATTGTTTTTCTCATGGTGTGACGAGCTCGACGGTGGGGGTGGGTGCCGGGCGCGGCGCAATGTGGATCGTCGCGACCGGCCGGGCCGCGACGACGATTCCGGGATACGGAGCCGATAATAAATCAGCGCGATGCGGACCGCCAGCCACCCGCCCCGTGCACCGTGGGGGGGTATTACCGGTCGGGGGGGGCGTGTCCGCACGTTCGGCACCGCGTTTCTGCAATGATGGTCGGACCGTCGCGATTCTGCCAGCGCAAGCTCACGTAGGGTTGCTAACGGACTGTAAAGGATCGTCAGACGAACGAAGGGCGGCCGATTTGTCCTGTCGACAGCGCGGAATCGGGGCGGAAACGGCCGATTGCCGTTCGAACGCAGAGGAATGTGGGTCGATCCGGCGGATCGGGAGCGATGTTGACGAGAGGGCCGACCGGATTGCGTATGAAGCGCGGCAGCGTGTCGCGATCGGTGACGCAGATCTGCGGCGGGCGTTCGGCCTGAGTTGTCTGCTCGTTTGCTCGCCCGCGAGGGCGACGACGCGCAGTGCCTTCGGGCACGACGCGGACGTTCGCATTGATCATCCGGCCGCCGTTCTCGAAGTGGCTGACCGGGATGGGCAAGCGCGGCGTGCGCTGCGTGTCGGTAACGACGGGCTTCGGGAAAGCTTGTACGTCGCTCGCATCGGGCAGGCCGACGAAACCATGGTCGAGCGGTGCGCCGAGCGGCGTCGAAGCCTCGCTGGCGACCGGTCGTCACAGCCGCGATCTGTGTACCATCGTACGTATGGCGCGACGCGCGGCACGGAGCCTCACGGCCTCGTGCGATGGCGGCGCGGAAGCGGTCAGGCGGTATCGCAACGAAGGTGAGTGTTCCATGCGAAGTTTCTTTGTCCGGTTCATTGCAATCGGCGTGCTGTTCCATCTGTACGTCGGGATTCGGATCATTCCCGATGCATTCACGTCGCCGGTCGCGCGCACGATCGCGGCGCTCGTGCTGGCGAGCTTCGTCGTGCTGATCCCGGTCGGCATGTTCTCGCGCCGCTTCGACGAAGGCTGGGCCGCGACGCTGGTCGGCTGGGCCGGCTCGCTCGTGATGGGCTTCTTCTCGTCGCTGCTCCTGCTGACGTTCCTCCGCGAATTCGTGCTGTTCGGCGTGCTCGGATGGCGGCATCTCGGGCACGACGGCGCGTGGCCCGGCGCGGCGACCGACACGGCGATCGGCGTGCTGGCCGGTGCGGTGTTCGTCACCGTGATCGGATTCGTCGGTGCGCGTCGTACGGCGGCGGTCAAGCGCGTGTCCATCCCGGTCGCGGGGCTGCCGGCCGGGCTCGACGGGCTGACGATCGTGCAACTGTCCGACATCCACGTCGGGCCGACGATCAAGCGGCCCTACGTCGAACGGATCGTGCGCGCGGTCAACGCGCTCGATGCCGACCTCGTCGTCGTGACGGGCGACGTGGTCGACGGCTCGGTCCAGCGCCTGCGTGACCACACGGCGCCGCTCGGCCGCATGCAGTCGCGGCATGGCAGCTTCCTGGTGACGGGCAACCACGAGTATTACGCGGGCGCGCATGCGTGGATCGACGAGTTCCGGCGCATCGGGCTGACAGTGCTGCTCAACGAGCACGTGCTCATTGAACATGACGGTGCGCACGCGGTGCTCGCGGGCGTCACCGATTTCACGGCGGGCGGGTTCGATCCCGCCCATCGCAGCGACCCCGTGCAGGCGCTGGCGGGTGCGCCGCGCGACGTCGGCACGAAGATCCTGCTCGCGCACCAGCCGCGCAGCGCGGAAGCGGCGAATCGGGCCGGCTTTACCGTGCAGTTGTCGGGGCATACGCACGGCGGCCAGTTTCTGCCATGGCCACCGTTCGTGCGGCTGCAGCAGCCGGTGATCGGCGGGCTGAGCCGCTTCGGCGATCTGTGGCTCTATACGAGCCGCGGCACCGGATACTGGGGGCCGCCGAACCGCTTCGGCGTGCCGTCCGAGATCACGCTGATCCGGCTGACGCGCGGCGGGTAGCGCACGTTCCCTCGTCTGGAAAAGGCCGGCGCCAGCCCGAGATCAACGGGCGCCGGCGCCGGCCATCGGCCGTCACTCGATGCGGCGATGTCGTCGAAATCGAAGCGCGGGCTGCGCGGGAACAGGCCGGCCGGATCGCCGTCGCCGAGATTCACGAGGAAGTTGCTTTTGATCGCGATGCCCGCGAAGAGCGCGGCATCGACCTTCGCGCCGTCGAAGCCGGACATCGGGCCCGCGTCGAGGCCGAGTGCGCGCGCGGCTACCTTTTATCCGCGAATGACAGCGCATGGCAGTGTGCGACGCCGTTGGCTAGTATGCAGGCATGCACCGTTCGCCCTGTTCTTCGCCCGTTCCTCCCGCCATGTCGACACCCGATCTCTTCGCTGACACGCCCGCCCCCGACGTGGACTGGTACCCGGACTGGCTGGCGCCGTCCGATGCCGATCGCGCGCTGGCCGCGTTGATCGGCGAGGTCGCGTGGCAGCAGGACACGATCCGCACGCCGCGCGGACGCATTCCATTGCCGCGGCTGACCGCATGGCAGGGCGAGCCGGATGCCGTCTACGTGTATTCGGGGATCCGCAACGTGCCGGCGCCGTGGACGCCGGCCGTGCTCGACCTGAAGCGCGCGGTCGAGGCGACGTGCGGCGCGGGCTTCAACAGCGTGCTGCTCAATCGCTACCGCAACGGGCAGGACAGCCTCGGCTGGCATGCGGACAACGAGCCCGAGCTTGGCGATGCGCCGGTGATCGCATCGGTGAGCCTCGGGGCGATGCGCGTGTTCGACCTTCGCCATCGCAAGACCGGTGTCACGCATGCGTATCGCCTCGGGCATGGCAGCCTGCTCGTGATGCGAGGCCGCACACAGGCTGAATGGCAGCATCGCGTGCCGAAGGCGCCGGGCGTGCAGGGCGAGCGTGTGAACCTGACGTTTCGGCGAGTGATGCCGGCGGGTACGGGCCGGTAACCACGCCCATCACCGACGTGCCTGGCTCGCCGGGCGATTCGCGCCCCGTTTTTGCGATCCATGGGTGATCGACGCAGGCAAGCCGTCGCGTGTGCGGCACGTTGCCGCACGAGCGCTGAACCGTGCGCGCTGAAACGGCGCTGAGGCCCGTGCCATAAGGGTTTCTGGAAAATTTGATCGACCGCCCGGTTTCGATAGATGAGTGAAACCTCTGATGGTGCGTCGCAACAATCCTTGACTAGACTGTCGAATGGCAGAAACGCGTCGCATCCCGGCGCGATCCTTTCGACATGCCCCAAGCGTTGCCGATGCGGCGCGCAAGGGGGCAGGAGCAAAACGCGTGACCGTATTCGACCCTTCCTTCGAACCCTCGCTGCACGTCTTTGAACAAGACGGCGGATGGCAATGGGCGCTGACGGTGAAGCGGGCGACCGGCGTTGGCGTGAAAGTCGTTGCGTTCAGCCGTGAAGGCTTTCGCGGCGAAGCCGAGGCCTACGCCGCCGGCCAGCTTGCCCGCGCCGCGTATGACGCCGCCGTGACGGCCTGACGCCGTCGCGTCGATCCCGCCGCCCGAGGATCGTCTTCATCGCTTGCCGCCCGCCGCCGGGTGGCTTTTCCGATCGTTTTCCGTTTTCCGTCGCCTGTCGCGCTTCGCGCGACCGTGCGTGCGGCGCGCTTGCGCGCCCGTTCGCCCATTCGCCCGAGCTCGCCGCGCCAAATGGTCCGTACCATTCGACACGTGTGTGCCATACGCCACGCTTAACGTCCCTGCACGGCGTCCGTCGCGCCGGCGATGCGGCTTCGCGCCGCGACTCGAACGCCGGACGCCGACCCATCGACAAGAATGCAGGTCATGTGCGACGACAGAACCGACTACCACCGCCACGCGCGCGGCGGATCGCGCACGGCGCGGGCGCCGGAACGGGGATTCACGCTGATCGAGGTGCTGATCGCGCTGGCGATCGTCGCCGTGGCGCTGGGCGCCGTGATGCGCGCGATCGGCGCGCTCGCGTCGGATACCGACATGGCGCGCATGCGCCTGCTCGCGTTGTGGAGCGCCGACAACGCGCTCGGCGAGATCCGCATTGCATCGACCTGGCCGTCCGTCGGCTCCAACACATTTGCCTGCCCGCAGGGGCGCTACCGGTTCGTGTGCCGCCAGTCGGTGGCCGCGCTGCCGAGCCCGCTCGTGCGTCGCGTGACGGTGAGCGTGTATTCGTCCGCGTCGAGCCGCAACGTGCTGGCCGAAGTCGTCACGGTGATCCAGAATGAAGCGCGCCACTGACCCGTGCGTGGCGGCGCGCGCCCGTGCCCGCGGCTTCACGCTGATCGAGATGCTGGTCGCGATCGCGCTGCTCGCCGTGATCGCGCTGCTGTCGTGGCGCGGCCTCGATGCGACGATCCGCGGCCGCGACGATATCGCGTCGAATCTGGCGCAAACGCGTCTGCTCGGCCGCTACTTCTCCCAACTGCAGTTCGACCTGACGAACCTCGTCACGCCCGACGAAGTGTTCGGGCCGCCGCTGCGTATCCGTCCGGGCGAACTCGTGATGGTGCGCCATCTCGGCGTCGGTGGCGGGCCGACGCAGATGCAGGTCGTGCGCTACCAGCTCAAGGGGCGCGAGCTCGTGCGCAGCGCATCGCAGCCGCTCGCGTCGCTGGCCGAGGTCGACGACGCGCTGCATCACATGGATGCGTTCGCGCGCGTGGTGGTCAGCAATGATGCGCGCTCGATGCAGCTTTCCGTGTGGATCCCGCCCGGCGGATGGACGACGAGCCAGGCCGCCATCGAACAGTCCTATGCGCAGTTTCTCGCGCAGCATGGCATCAGCAACTTCACGTCGATCGGCGTGCCGGTGCCGCGCGGCGTGCGCTTCTCGGTCACGATGGGCGCGCCCGCGGTCGAATACGTGCGGACGATTCCGATCGGCCAGTGACGGCGGTGTGCGCTGCCCCGGCACGGCGTGTGTTCCGTCCCCCGGACAAAATGGTCCGTAACTTTCGTCATACGTCTGTTATTGCCCGTCCGTTAGTCTCGTGACGAGCATGGCCGCCGCGACCGGTTCCATCGAACCGGATCAGCGGCGGCATCGGCAAACGGGAAGGGGGCGAACGTGACGGTCGAGCACCGGCATGATGCACACGCGGGCGCGTCGGGACTCGACGCGCGCGGACAACGGCAATCGGCGGCGATCCTGAGCCGCGCACAAAACTGGCACAGCGCCGGACGATTCGACGACGCAGCGCGCGAATATCTCGCGGTGCTCGAGAAGGAGCCGGACAATCCCCAGGCATTGCACCTGTACGGCATCCTGCAGTTCCAGCGCGGTGCGGTCGATGACGCCGAAGCGTTGCTGCGCCAGTCGATCGCGATCGCACCCGGCACGCGCGTGCTGTCGGATCTCGGCGCGATCGCCGGCGAGCGCGGCCGCATCGGCGAGGCGCTCGAGCATTTCGCGGCCGCGCTGCGAACCACGCCCGACGACGTGCAGACGCTCGTGCGCCGCGGCAACACGCTGCTCGGGCTGCGCCGCCATGACGACGCGCTGGCGTCGTTCGACCGCGCGCTCGCGGTGTCGCCGCTGGTGCTCGATGCGCTGTGCAATCGCGGCAGCGCGCTGCGTGCGTTGCGTCGCTTCGACGAGGCGCTCGATACCTACGATCGCGCGCTGATGGTCGATCCGCGTTCGTTCGAATCGTGGTTCAACCGCGGCCTCGTGCTGCGCGAACTGCAGCGGCCGGCCGATGCGCTGCAGTGCTTCGAGCGCGCCAACGCGATCCGGCCCGGCATGGCCGCGATCATGGCCGAGCGCGGCCGCACGCTGATCGATCTCGATCGGCCGGGCGAGGCGCTCGACGCGTTCAACGAAGCGATCGCCGCCGATCCCGCGCGGATCGACGTGCTGTACAACAGCGCGGTCGCGCTCGAGCGGCTCGGCCGCGCGGACGAAGCGCTTGCCCGATGCGAGCGCGTGCTGGGTTTCGATCCGGATCATGTCCGCGCCCATGCGAGCCGCGGCAACGCATTGCTGCAGCTCAAGCGCCACGATGACGCGCTGGCTGCCTATGCGCGTGCGCTGGCGCTCGATCCGCACTCGGCGGAGACGTTGTGCAATCGCGGCACCGCGTTGCGCTACCTGAAGCGTTACGAGGAAGCGCTGGCCAGCTACGACGCCGCGCTTGCGCGCGACGCGCGGTTCGCCGAAGCGTGGACCAACCGCAGCAGCGTGCTGCAGGACCTGCATCGCTACGACGAAGCGATGACGTCGCTCGACCGTGCGCTCGCGCTGCGTCCCGATCACGCGACGAACTGGCTCAACCGCGGCAACCTGCATTTCGAAACGGCGCGCACGGACGATGCGCTTGCCGCATACGATCGCGCGATCGCGCTGCAACCCGACTACGCCGAAGCGCATTTCGCACTTGCGTCGTTGTATCTGATCGAAGGCGATTTCGCGCGCGGCTGGCCCGAGTACGAATGGCGGCTGCGCGATGCGCAGCTTGCGCGGCACTACCGGCCGTTCATGCAGCCGGCGTGGCAGGGCGACACGCCGCTCGACGGCCGGACCGTGCTGATTCATGCGGAACAGGGGTTCGGCGACACGTTGCAGTTCTGCCGCTATGTGCCCCTGGTGGCTGAACGTGGCGCGCGGGTCGTGTTCGAGGTGCAGCCGCAGTTGCGCGCGCTGATGGCGTCGCTGTCCGGCGCGGCCCACGTGATCGCGCGCGGCGAACCGTTGCCGGCGTTCGACTGCCAGGCCCCGCTGTTGAGCCTGCCGCACGCGTTTCGCACGGAAGAAGCCACGATTCCGCAATCCGGCGCTTATCTGCATGCCGACCCGCAGCGCACGCGCCAGTGGGAAGCGCTGCTCGGCGAGCGGCGCCGGCCGCGGATCGGGATCGCATGGGCCGGCAATCCGGAGCATCGGAACGATCACAACCGGTCGATCGATTTCTCGCGGCTCGCGCCGCTGTTCGATCTCGATGTCGACTGGATCAGTCTGCAAAAGCCCGTGCGCGAACGCGACGCGGCGCTGCTCTCGGCTGCGCCGGTGCTGCGCGTCGACGACGAACTCGGCGACTTCGCGGACACGGCCGCGCTGATCGGCGCGCTGGATCTCGTGATTGCGGTCGATTCCGCCGTCGCGCATCTGGCGGGTGCGCTGGGCCACGCGGTCTGGGTGCTGCTGCCCGATCCGGCGGAGTGGCGCTGGATGCGCACGCGCGGCGACAGCCCGTGGTATCCGTCCGCGCGGCTGTTCCGGCAGGCGGCGCCGGGGGACTGGACGGGCGCGATCGATGCGGTGCGTGCCGCGATCGCGCCGATGACACGTTAGACACGACACGCGATACCAACAGCGACAAGTGGGGGCCACACGATGACACCGAACGGGGAAGGGACGACACTCGCGAGCGCGCCGGTCGCGCCGGATCGCCGTCCGCCCGATACCGCGCAACTCGAACGGCTGCTCTTGCGCGCGCGCAAGGCGCACCACGAGGGCGCGTTGCAGCATGCGGAACACGCGTATACCGAATTGCTGACACTCGATCCCGAGCATCCGGAGGCGCTGCACCTGCTCGGCGCGGTGCGCTTTCAGCAAGGGCGGCTCGGCGAGGCCGAGCCGCTGATGCGGCGCTCGATCGAGCGCCGGCCGGTGCCGCTCGCGCTCGCGAATTACGCGGCGGTGCTGACCGGGCTCGGGCGGGAGCACGACGCACTCGCGCGTCTCGACGAAGCACTCGCGATCAACCCGGTGCATCAGCGCGTGCTGTTTCAGCGCGCGGGCCTGCTCGGGCAGCTCGCCCGGTACGAAGACGCATGTACGGTCTACGATCGGCTGCTCGAGCTGACGCCCGGTTTTGCCGACGGCTATGTGAAGCGCAGCGACATGCTGCGCGCGCTCGGCCGTCATGACGAAGCGCTTGCCGATTGCGATCGGTCGATCGCGCTGGCCGGGCGTTCGTTCGATGCGATGCGCGGGCGCGGTCTCGCGCTGCGCGAACTCGGCCGTTTCCGCGAGGCAGTCGACAGCTATGGCTACGCGCTCGCGCAGACGCCCGGCAGCGCCGAAGTGCTGTTCCTGCGCGGTGTCGCGTATCTCGATCTGCACGATCCTGAGCGCGCGCTCGCGGATTTCAATGCGGCGATCGCGGCGAGCCCGACTTTCATCGATGCGATCTTCAACAGCTCGATCGCGCTCGAGCAGCTCGATCGGCACGACGAAGCGCTCATGCGCTGCGACCGCGTGCTCGCGATCGATCCGCGCCACGCGCGGGCACTGGCGAACCGCGGCAACGCGGCCAGCCACCTGGAACGCTATCGCGACGCGGCCGACAGTTATGCGCGTGCGCTCGACGTGGAACCGCGCAGCACCGGCGTGCTGTGCAACTACGCGAGCGCACTGATGCGCATCGAACGCCACGACGATGCGCGCGACATGTGCGACCGTGCGCTCGCGCTCGATGCGGGCTACGTGCCCGCCTGGTTCACGCGCGGCCGGGTGCAGCTCGAGACGCACCGCTACGAGGCCGCGCTCGACGATTTCGCGCGCGTGATCGACGCGACGCCGCACGACAAGCTCGCGCATTTTCATAAAGCCAACGCCCTGCGTGCGCTGCGGCAGCACGACGCCGCGCGGCAGGCCTATGCGGACGCGATCGAGATCGATCCCGACTACGTGCTCGCACACTGCATGCGTGCGTTCCTGTGCCTGTCGATCGGTGATTTCGAAGCGGGGTGGGCGGAGTATGAATGGCGTTGGCGCGATACGCAGCTCGATGCGAGCCGGCGCACGTTCGCCCAGCCGCGCTGGACACACGGGATGCCGCTCGACGGCAAGACGATCCTGCTGTACCCGGAGCAGGGGCTCGGCGACACGCTGCAGTTCTGCCGCTATGTCCCGCTCGTGAAAGCGCTCGGCGCACGCGTCGTGCTCGAAGCGCCGGTCGAGCTGAAGGCGCTGTTCGCGACGCTCGACGGCGTCGATACGCTCGTCGCGCGTGGCGAGCCGCTGCCGCCGTTCGACCTGCATTGCCCGCTGCTGAGCCTGCCGCTCGAATTCCGCACGGACCTGGCGTCGATTCCCGCCGGCGTACCGTATCTCGCTGCCGACCCCGTGCGTGTCGCGCAGTGGCGCGAACGGCTCGGCGCGGCCACGCGGCCGCGGATCGGTCTCGTGTGGTCCGGCAATCCGCTGCACCTGAACGACCGCAACCGCTCGATGACGCTTGCGGATCTGCTGCCGCTGTTCGACGACCGTTACGAGTGGATCAGCCTGCAGAAGGTGGTCCGTGACGAGGATCGCCCGGTGCTGGACGCGAGCGCGATCCGCTTTGTCGGCGACGACCTCGCGGATTTCGCCGATACGGCGGCGCTGACTGCGCTGATGGACGGCATCGTCAGCGTCGATACGTCCGTCGCGCACCTCGCCGGCGCGCTCGGCCGACCGCTTGCGCTGATGATTCCGCATACGCCCGATTTCCGCTGGCTGCTCGAGCGGGACGACAGCCCGTGGTATCCATCCGCGCGGCTGTTCCGCCAGCCCGAGGGCGGGCAGTGGGCACCCGTCGTCGAGCGGATCGCGTCCGGGTTGCCGACGCTCGTCGGCGGCGCGCCATGAGTGCGCGCCGCGAGGGTGCACCGTTGACCGGCGGCGGACCCGGCGCAACGGCCGCGCCATTGCGCGCGGTGCTCGACGATGCGCTGCGCAATGCGCGCGCACGGCTCGAACTGCGCGATTTCGCCGGGGCGGGACGGCTCTACGAAGGCGTGCTGACGATGGCGCCCGACCATGTCGAGGCGCTGCATTTGCTCGGTCTCGTGTATCTGCAGCTGGGCGATCCTGCACGGGCGGAGCCGCTGATCGCGCGGTCGATGGGGTTCGGGCTGAGCCAGCCGTGGAATCTGGCGAACCATGCGGCCGCGCTGACGGGCGTCGGCCGCCATCGCGACGCGCTCGCGCTTGCCGATCGCGCACTCGCAGCCGATCCGGACCATGCGCCGTCGCATGCGGCGCGCGGCGATGCGCTGCTCGCGCTCGGGCAATACGACGCGGCGCTGACGGCCTACGATCGGGCACTCGTGCGGGAGCCGGCCCATGTCGCGGCGTGGCGCAAGCGTGGCGAGACGTTGCGCTGGCTTGAACGACCCGCGGACGCACTGATCAGCGTCGAGCGTGCGTTGCGGCTCGACCCGGGCGATGCGGCCGCGAACATCGAACGCGGGCATGCGTTGCGCGCACTCGGCCATCGCGAGCAGGCGTTGCACAGCTATCAACTCGCGATGGTCGTGCGTGGCAAGACGCCCGAACTCGTCTACGCGTGCGGCGTCGTGATGACCGAACTGGGCCGCCCGGCCGACGCGCTCGCGTGTCTCGACGAAGGGCTCGCACGACAGCCGAAAGACGAGCAGTTGCTGTACGCGAGTTGCGTCGCGCTGGATCTGCTGCACGCCCGCGACGAATTGCTGAAGCGCTGCGACCGGCTGCTTGCGCTGAATCGCGGCAACGTCGCGGCGTGGGTCGGGCGCGGCAATGCGCTGCTCGGGCTCGAACGTCATGCGGAAGCTGCCGAGGCCTACGCGCAAGCGCTGGCGCGCAATCCCGACGATATCGACGCGCGTCGCAACAGCGCGGCTGCGCTGCGTGCGCTCGGCCGGTTCGACGATGCGCTCGCCGATTACGACGCGGCGCTGGCACTGACGGGCCCGCATGCGGAACTGCATTACAACCGCGCGCTCGCGCTGCAGCAGCTCGGCCGCTACGACGACGCGCTCGCGAGCCATGCCGCCGCGGCGGCCGCGCCGGCGGACACCGCGCAGGCATTGTTCACGCGTGCGCTCGCGCGCCAGCATCTCGGCGACGACGACGCAGCGCTGGCCGATTACGCCGACGCACGCCGGCGCGACCCGAACCACGGCGCCGCGCGCCGTTCGGAGGCGTTCTGCCGGCTGTTAATGGGCGATTTCGACACGGGGTGGCGGCAGCACGAGGCGCGCTGGGATGCGGCCGACGTGATGCTGCACCGGCGTCATGCGGACCGGCCGCTGTGGACCGGTGACGAACCGCTCGCCGGGCGCACGCTGCTGCTGCATGCGGAGCAGGGTTACGGCGACACGCTGCAGTTCGGCCGTTACGCGAACCTCGCGCACGATGCCGGCGCGACCGTGATCGTCGAGGTGCCGACCGCGCTCGGTGAACTGCTCGGCACGCTGCGCGGCGTGAGTCGGGTCGTCACGGAGGGGCAGCCGCTACCGGCGTTCGACCTGCAGTGCCCACTGATGAGCTTGCCGTATGCATTCCGTACGACGCTCGATACGGTGCCGGCCGACGTGCCGTACCTGCGCGCCGATGCGTCGCGGCGAGACGCGTGGGCACAACGTCTCGATGCGATTTCGCCGTCGGGCCGGTTGCGAGTCGGGCTCGTATGGTCGGGCAACCCGCGTCACGCGAACGACGAAAGCCGTTCAATACCGTTTGCCGCGCTTTTATCGCTTGTTGCAGCGCACGACGCGACGTTCGTGAGCCTGCAACCGCAGATACGCGCACGCGACGCCGACGCGTTTGCCGCGAGCGGCGTGCTGTCGTTCGCGGACACGCTCACGGATTTCGCCGAAACGGCTGCGCTGGTCGACACGCTGGATCTCGTGATCAGCGTCGACACGTCGGTTGCGCACCTGGCTGGCGCGCTCGGGCGGCCCGTGTGGATGCTGCTGCCGCGCGTACCGGATTGGCGCTGGTTGCTCGAGCGCGACGACTGTCCGTGGTATCCGTCCGCGCGGCTGTTCCGGCAAGCGCGGCCCGGAGACTGGCCGGCCGTGATCGGCCGGGTGGCCGACGCACTCGACGCGGTGCGCCGCACGCCCGCCGTGGCGGCGTGACCGGCCTTCCATGACAAAAGCTACGGACCTTTTCGCGGCGGCCGGAATGGTCCGTAACAGTCGCCATGTCGCTGCCATTTGCACTTCGTATGGTCTTCGGATTCCAGCGGCCTGCTTCAGGCGCAACGACTTGTACGGTGCCGGACCGGCGCCGCACGCAAATTCCTAGCATCGGGGTGGCAAGAATGGCAGCACGCGCACGTACGGAACGACAACTTCGCGCAACGGCCTCGCGGTCGGTCCTGAAATCGGAGCTGAGCCCGCTTTACCGGGCGGTCGTGCTGATGCTCGCGGCGGGCGTGTCCGCCCACGCGCATGCGGCGGGCATCATGAACCTCGGTCACGTGGCCGCGAGCCCGGCGGGCGGCGGCGCGGGCGGTGCCGGCGGCGTGCCGGGCCTGCCGAATCTCGGCGTGTCGCCGCAGCAGGCGCTGCAGGCGAGCCAGCCGTCGATCCGCAACCTCGGCTATGCGGCGCACGCGATCGCCGCGCAGATCGCCGCGCAGCAGAATGCGGCGGCGGCCGCGGCAAAGCTGCCGTCGACCGTGCCGAACGGGCTGGCGCCGGGCGGGCTGCAGGTCGCGGCGGGCGCGTCGGGCGATACGAACAATCCGGTGCTGTGGGTCAACGCGAACGCGCCGACGCAGAATACCGACGCGAATGGCCACGTGAACGTCGATGTCAAGCAGACTGGGCAGAATGCGGTGCTGACGTGGGAGACGATGAACGTCGGCCGGCAGACGACGCTGAACTTCGACCAGTCGGGCGGCACGCAGACGAACGGCGCGAACAACTGGGCCGTGCTGAACCGGATCAACGATCCGAGCGGCAGGCCGAGCCAGATTCTGGGGAACATCACCGCGCAAGGGGCGGTGTATGTGATCAACCGGAATGGGGTGCTGTTTGGTGCCGGGTCGCAGGTGAATGTGCATTCGCTGGTGGCGTCGTCGCTGAACCTGCTGGACATGAGGAACCAGATCGTACCGACGCCCGACGGCATCGTTGCGAGCAATCAGCAGTTCCTCAGCTTGCCTGCCGGCACGACCGGCGGGCTGGCGTATCCGGAGTCCGGGAGTTCAAGCGGTGTGGCGGGATCGTCGAGTCGCCCCAACGAGATACTCGGGCTCGGCAACGTCGCGAAAACGAATGGAAGCTATCAGGCCCCGGGCGACATCACGATCGAACAGGGTGCGTCAATTGTGACGCATACGAACGGCACGGTCAGCGACGGCGGATTCGTGCTCGTTGCAGCGCCGAACGTGACGAATGGCGGCAGCATCACGGCGACCGACGGCCAGGTCGTGCTGGCCGCGGGTGTCGGCGTGAGCTTGCGGCCGAACAGTGGCCTGAAAAACAATCCGCAACTGCTGTTGCCCGAGCTAAGCGGTCAGATCGTCACGACGCAGAATGGTACGACGGTCGACCTCACGCCGGTGGGCACGCTGACGAACACGGGCATCGTGCAAGCCTCGCGCGGCAGCGTGAACCTCCTCGGCGGCCGCGTCGCGCAGAATGGCGTGGTAGGCGTGACGACGAGCGTCAATACGCCGGGCCGGATCACGATTTCGACGGCCGACGAATACACGTCGAACGATCCGCTCGGCAACGCGTATCCGGGGACAACGCTTGTAACGGGCGGAGGCGATGCCGACAACGCCAAACGGTCGGGCTTGCTTACGTTCGGTCCGGGCTCGGCGACGACCGTGCTACCGGACAACAGCGGGCAGACGGCGACATCGACGCCCGGCACGACGTTCACGCCGGGCGGCATCGCGATGACGGCCGGTGCAGTGTGGTTCCAGGGCGGTTCATTGATCGAGGCGCCGGGTTCGAACGTGTCGGTGACCGCGCTTTCGCCGTCGGTGACGGCCTATACGCCCGACGTCAAGCAGGGTTCGGCGCCCGGTCGCATTTATCAGGATGCGGGATCGACGATCGACGTGTCCGGGCTTGCGAACGTCGAAATCCCGATCGCGCAGACGCTCGTGACGGTCGATCGAATCGGCCAGAATGAACTGGCCGATTCGCCGCTGCTGCGCGACAGTTTCCTCGCGGGGCTGAAGAACGTCGTCGTGGACAGCACGCTGACGGGTACGCGCAGCGATGGCGTGTCGTGGGTCGGCAGCCCGATCCTGAATCTGTCGGGCTATGTGAACCTGATTCCCCGCAGTGTCGATCAGTTGTTGACCAACGGTGGGACGATCACGCTGTCCGGCAACGAGGTGATGACTGCACGCGGTTCGTCACTGAACCTGAACGGCGGGTACGTGCATGTCGACGGCGGGATCGTCAATACGACGCGACTCGTCGATGCAAACGGTGCGATCGTGCCGATCGGGCAGGCGAGCCAGTACGAAACCTACGTCGGAATTGCCGGCCAGTTCGTCGAAAACCATCCGCGCTGGGGCGTAACGAAGACGTGGTACAACCCGCTGCTGACGGGTGGTTCGTATCAGGGCGACTATATCGTGGGTGGCAACGCAGGCACGCTCGATCTGTTCGCGACCTCTGCGCTCGTGCTCGATGGGGACATCAGTGCGCAGTCGTTCGGCGGCGCGAAACAGATGCAGGGCAACAGCCTGCCTGCAGGCGGGACGTTCAATCTCGGTGCAGATGCGAAGCTCACCGGCGGCACGCTCGCCAGCCTGACGTGGAACAATTCGAATGCGGCGCCCACCGGCGTCACGGGATTGACGATTCTGCAAGGCCAGGCGCCGCAGCTCGACGACCTCGCGCCGGGCTTCTCAAGCAATACACCGATCGACAAGACATCGCTGCAGAATGTCGCCGCGACCGATCCGCACAACGTGCTGACCACGATGGTGGTGCCGGTCGACGCGCTGAACGCCGGCGGCTTCTCGAACGTCAACGTGACGCAGGATACGCACGGCGGCAAGGGAATTGTCGTCGCGCAGGATACCCGCCTCAACGTGCAGCCGGGCGGCTCCATCGCGCTCAACAGCGCGACCGGCGGTGCGGACGTCAATGTGGCGGGCAGTTTGTCCGCACCGGGTGGATCGATCTCCATCACGAGCGGTGGCAATATCGTCGTCGGCCCGCAAGCCGTGCTCAGTGCCGCCGGCCAATGGGTCAACAACGACGTGCAGGCTGCGCCGGGTACGACGCCGGGCAATACCCAGTTCGTCAATGGCGGCAACATTTCGCTGGCGACCAGCGAGCAGTCGATCGGACACGTGGGTGAAAGTTTCACGGATACGACAGGAGCGATTCTGTTGCGTCCCGGCAGTGTGCTGGATGTGTCGAGCGGCGGCGAATTGCTGTCCGGCGGCCAGTTGCTGATGCAGAACAGTATTCCGGTCGGGCGTGGCGGCAACGTATCGTTGCAGACCTATGTCGCTCCTCAGTCAAAGCAGTTCGGCCATATAGGCGATGGCGGCCCGAACCTGCCTACGACGCAACCCGCGAACGGCACCATTGCGCTCGGTGGCACGATTCTCAGCGATGGCTTTTCGGGCGGCGGCACGCTGACGTTGCAGGCGCTCGGCTTCAGGATCGGCGGCGATCAGAAGGGCGCCGCACCGTGGGATGTCTATCTGCCGGAGAGCTTCTTCGCGCAGCAGGGCTTCGGAAAGTATGTACTGAACGCCTACTACGACACGACGGTCGCGCCCGGTGCGACTGTCGCGCTGACTCAGCGCAATCTGATTCCGGATGCGCTTGCGCTGCAGCAGGCGACCACCGGTACCAACCTGTCGACGGCGGGGCTGACGACCTCCGGTCGACTCGACGACTACCACCGGCAGTCGACCAGCCTCGTGTTGACGGGCGGCAACTATGTTTCATGGCTGACCGCGGGGAATACGGCGCCGTCGTATCCGGGCGTGACGGGGGCGGTCACGCTGTCGTCCGGCGCATCGATTCACGCGGATGCCGGTGCGAGCGTCGGGTTCGGCTCGCCCACACAGGTGACCGTGCTTGGCTCAATCGTCGCGCCAGGCGGGTCGATCACGCTCAGTGCGGATTCGGGCGGCACGTTCGGTCAGACGGGCCAGTACGGCATATTCACACCGAGCGATAGCCGATCGGTCTGGCTCGGTGCGGACGCGGCGCTCGATGTGTCGGGCACCCCGCTTGCCAATCCGCTCGCCGCGCCGCCGGTCAGGATCGGGACGACGACCGTCGTGCCGAACACCGGCAAGGTCCTGCCGGGCGGCTCGGTCACGCTGTCGAGCGATGCGGGTTATGTGGTTGCCCAGCCGGGATCGCGGATCGACGTGTCCGGTGCATCGGCGAACTTCGATCAGTTGCAGGCGAACGGCACTTACGCGTCGCAGCCGGTCTGGAGCGACGCGGGCTCGATCACACTGTCTGCCGCGTACGGCCTCTTTGCGGACGCGACGCTCGCTGCGCACGCGGGCGCTCCGCAGGGGCGCGGCGGCACGCTGGCGATCCTGCCGCATCAGAACAATGGCGCAACCGGCGCGACCGCGCTGGTCATCCGGCAAAGTGGCGAACTGACGCCGGTGGGCCTCGGGGCCGGCCAAAGTTTCGCGACCGCCATCGACGCGACGACCGGCTTGCCGATCGGCAAGCCGACCGGCGTGATTCAATTCTCTGTTGACCGCCTTGACGGGTCGGGTGTCGCGAATCTCGTGCTCGGCGACGCCACGCCGTTGACGGCAGCCATGGAAGTGCCACCAATTGTGTTCGCAGGCGACGTCAAACTGGCGCTGCCTGAATCGGTTACGTTGAATACCGGGCGCGTCGCGGCGCTGGGCATGGATCAATTCGCGACCCTGCTGTCGACGCCTGCAACGCAATCGAACGGCAGTACGAATCCGGTCTCGGTTCTTCAGACCTTGCTGTCGCAGCCGCCGCAGCGGCCGTCCGGCACTACGATCGAGATCGATGTGCCATACGTCGCCCTGATCGGGCCGACGCTGACGGCGCAGTCGCTGGCATTTGCGCCGGTCGCGACCCTGTCCGATGCGACGCTGAACGTGAACGGGTCATTCATCGATCTGCGTAATCAGTTTCAGCTGAACAACATCGGACATGCGAACTTCGTCAGTGCAGGCGATATTCGGATGAGCTCGTCCAATGCGAATTCCTTGGGCACGGCACTGAGCCCCGGCATTCTTTACACGCCTGGCAACGTGTCGTTCAGGGCCGCAGACCTGTATCCGGCCACCGGCAGCACGTTCATCGTCGATGCCGTCGGACCGATCGATCCGGCGACGGGAAAGCCGGCGCCGACGACCGTCACGTTCGCGTCGAACGGAGCATCAGGCACACCCTTGTCGGCAGGCGGCACCTTGCTCGTCGATGCGACCGATATCGTGCAGGGCGGTACGGTGCGCGCACCGTCGGGTACGATCGTCTTCGGCGTCGGCGATCCGTCGAACGCCGCGACCCAGGCGCAGTTCGCCGGCCAGCCGCTGGTCGCGACCGATTCGGTGACATTCGCGAATGGCAGTACGACGTCGGTATCGAACGGCGGTCTCGTGATCCCTTATGGCACGACGGTCGATGGCGTCGAGTGGCAGTTCAATCCGACCACGGGCGCGACGGCGCCGGATCTGACTGCGCCATCCGCGAAATACATCGGCGTCAATGGCACCCGCGTTGCGCTCGACAAGGGCGCGAAGATTGACCTCTCGGGCGGCGGCGACCTGCAGGCGGTCGAGTGGGTGCCGGGTACGGGGGGTACGCGCGACGTGCTGTCGCAATACAACGTCAGCTATGCGAACAACCCCGCCGGGGCGACGGTACCGGTCAACCCAGGTGCGACGAATGTCTATGCGATCGTACCTGGCGCGCAATCGCCGGTGGCGGCCTACGATCCGGTGTTCGCGCACTCGGTGCAGCCGTCGGTGGACGGTTCGACGGTCAGCACGACCGTATCGCTCGGCTTGGGTCAAGCAGGCCTGAAGGACCCGGTCGGCAAGGCCGTCTATCTCTCCGGGGTGCCGGGGCTGGCGGCCGGCTACTACACGCTGCTTCCAGGCAAGTACGCGACCCTGCCAGGGGCGTATCGCGTCACGCTCGCGAGCGCGCCGGGTAATGTCGCACCGGGGGCGAGCCAGGTGCTGCCGGATGGCACTGTGATGACGGCAGGTTATTTCGCGGATGCACTGACGGGCGGCCGCAGCGCGACGCCGACGCTATTCAACGTGCAGTCCGGGCCGGTGTGGCAGCAGTACTCTCAGTACACCCTGACGGGCGCGAACGCCTTCTTTGCCGCGCAGGCCGCGAAGAAAGGCAACGTGACGCCGCCGTCGCCGGTGGACGGCGGTCAACTCGTGCTGGCCGCGACCAAGGCATTGACGCTCGGCGCTACGCTGAATACGGCTGCCGGCAGCGGGGGGGCGCCGGCGGAAGTCGATATTGCGTCCCGGGATATTCAGGTCGTCGGCAATGGCGGGACCGCGTTGCAGGGCTATCTGCAGATCGGCAGTGATGCACTCGATTCGCTGAATGCAGGCAGCCTGCTGATCGGCGGCACGCGTGCGGCAACGACGAACGGCGTGACGATCACGCCGATCGCGAACAGCGTGATCGTATCGAACGATGGCAACACGGCGCTCAAGGGCCCGGAGATCCTTCTCGTCACGAAAGCCGACGCGAGCGGCACGGATCCGAATGCCGTGAATGGCCTGCGCATCGACGCAGGCGCATCGATCGCGGCGTCCGGCGACTATCCGGCGGCGAAGGACCAGCCGATTGCAATCGCAGGCGACGGTGCGCTGCTGCGCGTGTCGAACGGCGCGATGGCACCGCTCACGCGCACGGGCTCGACCGGCAGTGGCGCACTGACCGTCGGCGCCGGCGCGAGGCTGGCTGGCGGGCAGGCGTTGACGCTGGATTCGTCGGGGAACCTGAAGGTCGATCCGAGCGCCGTACTGTCGGCGACGGCAATCACGGCGGACGGCTCGGCGATCACGTTCACCGGTGCGAACGGCGCGGCTGCCGCCGCATTGCCGGGCTTCGTGATCGATCCGGCCGGGCTGGCGCAATTTGGCAGCGCGCAACAGGTGACGCTGCGCAGCTACGGCGCCATCGGTTTCGTCGGCGACGTGAATGCGACGTTTGGCAACAGCGTGAACCTGAGCGCCGGGACATTCACGAGCGACGGCGGTCGCGTGACGCTGAATGCGCAGCGGATCGCGTTCTCGAACGAAACGGGGGCGCCGAACGGTACGGCGGGATCGGGCAGCGGTACGCTGACGGTCACTGCAAAGGAGATCGATTTCGGCTCGGGAACGAAGACGGCGAGCGGTTTCGGCTCCGCGAGCATGACCGCGTCGGGCGGCATCGTCGGGCAGGGCACGGGCACGTTCGACTTCGGTGCACTGCCGGTGACGCTGAATGCACCCGTCTATCTTGCCGATACGAGTTCGGCATCGACCATGAAAACGACCGGCGCACTGACGTTGAATGGTGCGTCGGGCACCGCGTTGGCTACGACACCAGTAGGTGGCGCGTGGCATTTCATCGGCGGGATGATCGCCGACAACGGCGCGACGATCGCCGCACCGGCGGGCAACGTGAGCCTCGAGGCGACGAGCGGCAACCTGACGATCGGCAGCGGTTCGACCGTGAGCGCAGCCGGCGTGTCGAAGCAATTCTTCGACGTCGTGCAATACGCACCGGCCGGTGCGATTACGCTGACGGCCGATGTCGGCACGGTCGACGTGCAGGCCGGTTCGACGCTCGACTTTTCGGGTGCGAAGGGTGGTGGCGCGGCGGGCAGCCTGACGTTGTCGGCGCCCAAGCAGGTCGTGAACCTGAACGGCACGATCAAGGGAGGGGCGGCGAGCGGTTATGCGGGTGGTTCGTTGTCGCTCGACACGGGCAGCGCCGCCGATCTCGACGCCCTCGCGAAGACACTCGCATCGAGCGGCGTGAACCAGGCCATCGCGATCCACACCCGGTCGGGCAATCTTGCGCTGTCGGCCGGCAACACACTCACCGCGCATGCGGTGTCGCTGACAGCGGATGGCGGCGCGGGTAACGCACTGGACACGGCGAACGGCAACGTCAACGTGTCGGGCACGATCGATGCATCCGGCAAGGCCGGTGGTGCGATCGCGCTGTACGGGCGTAGCGGTGTCGACGTCGAGGGCACGCTGCTGGCACGCGGCTCGGATTCGAAACAGCGCGGCGGCAGGGTCGATATCGGGACGAGCGGCGTGTTCGATCCAGGCGTGGCCGATCCGTACAATGCCACTTACGGCTACGAAAACATCGATCCGTCGCGCGCCGGGCTGATCCGGGTCGGCGCGAACGCGTTGATCGACGTTTCGGGCGGAACAGCCGGCGGGCTGTCGGGCGGCACGGTGAATTTCCGTGCGCCGCTGTTGTCGGACGGCACCGTGAACGTGGCGTTGCCGTCTGCGGGGTTCGCAGCGGGCAAAGGCATCGCGGGTGCACGCGCGACGACGCTCGAGGCATATGCGACGTGGAGCACCACGGATGCGACGACGGGCGCGAAGCATTTCGACGGCATCGTCGACCCTGCGGGCTGGTACGACGCCAGCGGTCACTTGCTGGCTGGCACCTTTACCGCACAGAGCACGTCCAGCACGCCGACGACCTTTACGTTCACGCCGGATGGAAGCGGTGGCGGCACCGTGACGAACAATACGACGGGCGCAACGTCGACGGTGACGCAGGCGCAACTACAGAGTGGATCCAGCACGATCGGCTTCGGCGGGCTGCAGAGCATGTTCTTTGCGCCGGTTTCGGGTGGTTCGAACACGGATCACCAGACGTTCTACGGGTATCAGGACGGAAATGCGACGACGGCTGCGCCCGGAACGCTGATGGGTTTCGTGCAGCACGGGCTGGATGCGTTGAAGAATCCGTTCGATGGTACGGGAATCGCGAATGCGCGCATCGTTCCGGGTATCGAGCTGGACAATCCGAGTCCGGCGATCAACGGCGGGAACATCGAAGTACTGACAAACTGGAACCTCGGAGCGGGGACGTCGGCGACAAATCAGGCGTTCCGGTTCAATGGGCAGGCGCCGATCGTTACGCTGCGGGCGGAGAATGACGTTGATGTCAGGGCGAGTTTGTCGGATGGATTTTTCCAGATCGCGAATCCGACGGGTACGGGTATTTCGATCAACGTGCCTGCGTCGTCGACATATGCGGTGCAAAACGGTGTGCTGCTGGGGCCGGCGAATTACTACTACTTCGGGTATTACCTCAACCAGGGATTACCGTCGCCTGCGCAGAGACCACATAACTTCACATCAGGCGACCCCGCGGAGATTGGGCAGTACTACGGCCTCTACAGCGCGTATCTCGACTATCTGTTATCGCCGGCAGATGCGGTTCAAAAAAGTTTCCCGGGCGTAGTCGTCGGCAAGGTACTCAATCTGTTTGCGTATTACGGCAACAACATGCGCACGTGGGCGACCCGTCCGATGGCGCCGAATCAGCCGACACTGGCTGTTCCATACCCAACGGGTGACGCACAGTCCGACGCGGCAGCCTATCTCCGGTACCTGGCCGCCTATAACGGCTATGTGGACAGCGAGATCCAGTTCTACAAGTCAACAGGCATCGCTCCGCATCTGGAGGCGCTATTACCCCCACCTTCCGTGCTTGGCCCAGTGCTGACGACGACATCCGTTGTCGTCTCGCCGCCTGTGACCGACAACACGCCTGCGCCGGTAGCCATGGCAGGCAATGCATTGCCATTGGCCTCGGCATCGCTAGTCGCGGGCGCCAGTTCCTCGTATCGGATCGTGGCTGGCGCTGATTTTTCGAGTACCGATCCTCAGGCTCTGAGGCCCGCTCAGGCATTTTTGTCGTCGTCGCCCACCGGGAGTGGCGGAAATGTGACGCTCGATGGTCACTTCGAATACAACAACGCAACGAATCCCAATCTCGATACTCCGAATGGTCTGGCCGTGATTGCGCCTACGCTGATTCGGACAGGCAGTGGGGCCATCGATGTATCGGCTGCGGGCAACGTGTCGCTGTTCGACCCGTCGAAGCAGCAGGATTCGGGCGTTACGATTGTCCCCGGCGCCATCTATACGGCGGGCGTTCCGTCGTCGGGAGGGCCACTTGCGCCAAACAACACCACGATAGTGCAGGGGGGCAGCAGTACACGCGGCAACATCCTTGTCACGGCAGTTGTCAATCCGGAAGCCGCCGGTGATATTTCGATTCGTGCTCGAGGCAATATCACCGGCATTGAAAATGTCGTTGATGCAGACGGTGCGATTACAGGGCAGGCCGGGACTCCAATCGGGCAGTTCTGGTGGCAATGGATGCAGGTGACGGCCAAGCCGACGTTATTGGACGGCGGAAAATTCGTGGCGCTCGACCGGACGTCCATCGATTTCGGTGCATTCGATCAGGGGGTGATGAGTGCTGGCGGTAACGTCATGATCAATGCTGGCGGCAATATCGCTGATCTGGGCGTGTCATTGCCGACCACGTGGTACAAGGACGCCAGTGGTACACCTGTCACGACCGGTGGTGGAAATTTGACTGTGAGGGCGGGCGGCGACATCTTGAGCGGCAACTATTTCGTCGCGAAAGGAACGGGTGCGATCGCGGCAGGGGGGCGCATAGGCTCGGACGTTGTCGTGCAGCCGTGGTTGACGTCGGGGCAAGTCCCGGTGTCGGTCTCGACCTTGCTGGCCACTCAGGACGGCATCATCGACGTCTTTGCACGGCAAGGAGCGGATATCGGCGGCGTATTCAACCCATCCTATCTTCAGATCGGACGCAATAACCTTCAAAGTCAGTACAAGCAATATGCCGACGCACAGGCCTATTCGTCCGATTCGGTCGTGAACGTCATGGCTACTACGGGCAATGTGGTGCTGAACTCGCTGGCGTCGAAACAAGTGCTCAGGGGGAGCTTTCAAGGCGGAGCGGCTATCGATCCCTCGTCCGTATTGCCTGCGACCGTGAATGTGACGGCGTTTTCGGGAGGCATCGATGTTGCGTCAGGCGGGGCGCTTTTCCCGTCGACATCAGGTAATTTGAGTCTCATTGCCGATCGCTCTATCAATCTTGCGAATGTGGCCGGGGGTGGGGAGACGGGCCCAGTATTCGGGATGTCGGACAGTGATCCATCGGCGATGCCCTCCGCCACGAATCCGTTTGCAACGATAGCGTCGCTCACCGACCTGACGACGGCTGCTCACGCCGCCAATGCGTTGCATGCAGACGATCCGGTACCGGCACGCATCTACAGCCTGAATGGCGATATCGTCAGTGGTGCACTGCAGTCGAGCGGAGGAGGGGCAGGCTTCTACGACAAGCTCATGCAGGTCGTGATCGACAAGCCGGCGATGATCCAGGCGGGGCAGGACATCGTGAACTTGTCGTTCCAGGGGCAGAATCTGCGCAAATCGGATGTCACCCGCATCGTGGCCGGACGCGACATCTACGATACGCCGTTGGTTCACAATGCAGCCGTGGTGCCTGCGCTGACGCTGGGCGGACCGGGATACTTCGATATCGAGGCCGGCCGAAACATCGGTCCGCTGACTAGCCAGTCCGAGGCCTACGCCGCGTTGACGAGTGCGTATCCCAAGACCGGGTTGTTGACGGGCATTAACGCGACCGGAAATGCGTCGAACCCGAACCTGCCGCACGACAGTGCGAACGTAAATATCCTGTTCGGCGTCAGTCCGGGAGTCGATACCGGCACGTTTATCTCGAAGTACATCGATCCAGCCGCGTCGATCGCGGGCGTGCCGGGTGCGGCGTCCGATCTCATTGCCTTCGTACAACAGTACGAAGCAGGCAGCGTGGTAGATACGGGATTAGTCAAGGACCAACGTGCGATCGAACCACTGGATGCGATGCAGGCGTGGTCGAAATTCAAGAACCTGCCCACGTACGTTCAGCAGATCTTTGCGGAACAGGTGTTGTTCAACGTGTTGACTCGGGTCGGCGAAGATTACAACAATGCGGCGAGTCCCTATTTCCAGAAGTACGCACGCGGCTACGAGGCAATCAATACATTGTTCCCTGCGTCGTTCGGCTATACGGCGAACAATCTTGGGGGCGGTGGAAACGGTACGAACAAGGCAATCGATACCGGTGATCTCGATATCCGGAACACGACGATCCAGACGCAACAAGGCGGAAGCATCTCGATCCTGGGCCCCGGCGGACAGGCTCTGGTCGGCAGCGCATCGGCGCCCCCGCAGATTGCGGATACAAGCGGCAACGTAATCGTCGGTCCCGGCGCAATGGGTATCCTGACGCTCGAGAAGGGCAACGTGAATATTTTCACGGACCGCAGCGTGTTGCTCGCGCAAAGCCGGATATTTACCGAGCAGGGTGGCGACATGACGATATGGAGCTCGAACGGCGACATCAACGCCGGCAAGGGCGCGAAATCGTCGGCCGATACGCCGGCACCTCAGTATGTTTGCGATCCGAACCACTACTGTACGGTCGATGCGCGCGGGCAAGTCACGGGTGCAGGTATTGCGACGCTGCAGAGTGTGCCCGGCATTCCACTGGGCACGATCAACCTGATCGCGCCTCGTGGCACTGTCGACGCCGGCGATGCGGGTATTCGCGCGGGCAACCTTAACGTTGCGGCGCTGCGCGTGGTGAACGCGGACAACATACAGGTGACGGGTAAAGCATCCGGCATCCCGCTGGTGCAGGCGGTGAACACCGGTGCGTTGACCGCTGCGAGTGCGGCTGCATCGGCTGCGACTCAGGTCGCGCAGGACATGGCGAAGAGCAATGCATCCGGCGGGACGGTACGGCGCTGGACGATCTCGGTGCAGGTCGAGGGATTCGGCAACGCTGGTGACGACAACCTGAAGAAGCACAGGCAGGTCGGTTATGACCCGTCGAATGCGGTGTCAGTGATTGGTTTCGGTTCTGCAGGCGTTACGCAGCGTGCGGTGCTGACGACGGATGAGCGTGAAAAACTGGGCAAGATATGAGGCGGGGTACGACGAGGAAATTGCAGGGCGCTGGGTTACCTAGAGGCGTCCTGCTTATTACGGATCGATTCAAGTAATGCGGCAAGGGCGTGTGGCTGCAAGCAACTAGGCCACAATTGATTGGCAAACCGAAATGAATGGCTGCCGTGACAGAGGTCGCTTTGGCGGTTTCTTGTCACTTGATTGAGAATTAGGAAGATTCTTACAGATCGAGTTTCGGTCCAGGTTAGGGCAGATGCGTTCGGAAATTTTATGCCAGATAGGCAGGAAAGTTATCTCGAAGAACTACGTCCCAGATTTCTCAAGGGCGTAATTTTTTGCTGGGATCCGATCGCAGCTATGCCGGCGGATGCGAGCGAGGAAAGTGAATTTCGCACGCCCCCGTCTCGGTAGGCAGCAATGAAGTTCGACGGTACCCCGCTTGGGAACGAACTGGTGAACGTCAGCCAATCGACGAAGGTGACACCCCCTGCAGTATTGGCGGCCTTCGACGGTGCCGAACAGGCCTATTTCGGTCGCGGCGTTGCTGATCGCGCCGATTGCTGGAGCGACTAGTGACGAGCCGCCGCCTTGTATATTGGGAGTAGCCATCACGGCCGTGGCACTCACGCTGGAAAATGCGAGCGTATGAGTTGGTGGAGTTTGCGCTGATGCAGTCCCATGAGATGTTCCTGTTGATGCGTTAACGTAGTGTCACGGCAAGTTGGAAATTTCGGAGTCGCGCATAGTGCGGACGGTGGACACAAATAAAAACTGCGCCCCTGGAGTCCCAGGGGCGCAGTCGCTTGGACGTCAGTCGAAAAGGTTGCCGACCGCTTAGCGGCCGACCACCGTACCCGTACAGACGCTCGTGTTGCCGATGTCGAGGTTGTAGCCGCTTGCGTTGCTCAGGAAGTCGTTCGAGATGGCCGTCTGGTACGACGACGGAACCGTGTCGAAGCCGTTGCCGTGAACGACCGACGCGTAGCTGGCGTTCGTGAAGTGATTGTTCAGGAAGTCATGAACGTTCGTCTTGACGGCCGCGTTGGCGTAGCACTGGCTCAGGATGATCTGGCTCGTGCCCGAAACCGGATAGCCGGATGCCGGGTTACCCGCGTTCGGCACCCAGTTGGCCTGATTCGACGCCGCGAGCTTGTTTGACGGCGGAGCAACCGTGCCGAGGGCCGTCGACGCATTCGCATATGTCGGCGCGTAGTACTTGCTGTCGACCTTGTTCACGAGGCTCGCAATCGGCAGCTGGAATGCGCCGGCCGACGTCACGACCGTGCTTTGCGGAGCCAGGAACGTGTTCGTGTAGTCAGGGCTCAGGTAAGCGACAGCAGCCGTACCGGCCGACTGGAGGCTCACCAGTTGCGTGCGCACGCCGCCGCTACCCGAGGCCGCCGTGAAGTTCGCCGGCACGCCACCCGGGAACGAAGCGGTGAACGTCAGCGAATCGACGAACGATACGCCCGAGGCCGTGTTGCCGGTCGTACAGACAGCAGCCAGATGGCGGGTCAGCAGTTCGGTCGTGCCGCTGCCGTCCGAGCGATAGATGACCTTGATCGGTGCACTCGTCGTATAAGCCGCGTTCGTTTCAGGGTTGATGACCTGGTTCCAGTTCGTCAGCTTGCCCGAGAAGATGCCGCACAGATCGTCGTCGTTCAGCGCGATGCTATGCGCTTGACCCGGCGTCGTTTGCGGAGTCGTCGTGCTCGTCACTGCCGGGCCGTTGACGACCGGCACCGTGATCGGCGTGACGATGTACGGGATCTGGATCAGCGGGCCGTTGGTCGTGCCGAGGCCAGCTTTGTACGTCGAGATCTGCGTAGCCGCCAGTGCCGCGTCGCTGTTCGCGAAGTGGACCGTGCCCGTGACACCCGCGCCGAAGAACGTCGGCTGGTTGTTCAGGAATGCGTTCTGGCCGGCGCCCGAGCCGACCGAGTAGTACGTGAACGTGGCGTTGGCGGTGCTGTACAGGCCGATTTCGCCGGAAGCCGGCGAATTGGCGCCGATGGTCGGAGCGACGAGCGACGAACCGCCACCTTGAATCACGGGGCCTGCGGCCATCGCGAGCGATGCGCCCATGCCCGAAACAACGAGAGCGAGGACTTGACAGATCTTGCGCTTGCTGGATTTCATGAGAAATTTCCTTGAACGAAGATAAACGGGAACCCCTGCTACTGCGGTTGGAATGCTTGTGGACCGCCGGCTAAATGTAGGGGGAAATACGAGTGACGCGTGTGAATTTTTCATAACGAATGGTGCGTAACATTTTTATCGAATAAGCCATTGCGTTATTCGAATTGATAAAGCGCGGATTGGAGCGTTATTCGGTACAGGTCGGAGCTTCCAGATATTGGGATTCGGCCGGACGATGCTCCGACGAACCGCGCGCCAGAGCCCGCATCCGGCATGGTTCGGACCACCACGTCGCACGCGAACCTAAGCGGTGCTATCCCAATTTCACGACGGTTTTGTGGCGGATGTTACGGAACATTCAGTGCATCGACGAATATCCGCTCTTTTGATGAAACCCTTCCATTGGATGTGTTATTCCGTAAATGTAAGGCCGACAAAAGATCCTGTAGTTAATGTGTGATAGACCAATCGGAGAAATAAACATGAAATCGTTTTTGCGTTATAAGAATAACGACTCAATGTAATAAACCCCGCCCAAAAAGGTAGCCCAACATCCGTCACAAATCTGCGCTGGTTCGCTCCGTAGTCTTCCCCGGCGACTCCGTCCGGCACATTGCGCGCCGTCGCCGAAAAAAGTCGTACGCGTGACACGAGGGCACTGACATGTCGGCATTCCGCTACGAAGCGATCGATCCCACCGGCCGCACGCTGAAAGGCGTGCTCGAAGCCGACAGCGCGCGCGCAGGCCGCAGCCATCTGCGCACGCAAGGTCTCACGCCGCTGATCGTCGAGCTGGCCGCGCAACGCCTGCACGGCGAACGTCATCAGCGCCTGTCGCTCGGCCGCAAGCTGTCGCAGCGCGAGCAGGCGATCATCACGCGCCAGCTCGCGAGCCTGCTGGTCGCAGGGCTGCCGCTCGACGAATCGCTGTCGGTGTTGAGCGAGCAAGCCGAGCGCGACTACGTGCGCGAGTTGATGGCGTCGATCCGCGCGGAAGTCGTCGGCGGCCATTCGTTCGCGAACGCGCTGAGCCAGCATCCGCGCGATTTCCCCGAGATCTATCGCGCGCTCGTCGCGGCCGGCGAGCACACCGGCAAGCTCGGCATCGTGTTGTCGCGCCTGGCCGACTACATCGAACAAAGCAACGCACTGAAGCAAAAGATCCTGCTGGCGTTTACGTATCCGGGCATCGTCACGCTGATCGCGTTCGGCATTGTCACGTTCCTGCTGAGCTACGTGGTGCCGCAGGTCGCGAACGTGTTCACCAGCACGAAGCAGCAGCTGCCGACGCTGACGGTCGTGATGCTCGCGCTGTCGGACTTCGTGCGGCACTGGTGGTGGGCGTCGTTCGCGGCGGCGGCTGTGCTCGTCCATGCGATCCGCAAGGTGCTGTCGCGCGATGCGCCGCGGCTCAGGTTCGACACGTGGCTGCTGAGCGCGCCGCTCGCGGGCAAGCTCGTACGCGGCTACAACACGGTGCGCTTCGCCAGCACGCTCGGCATTCTCACCGCGGCCGGCGTGCCGATCCTGCGCGCGCTGCAGGCGGCCGGCGAGACTTTGTCGAACCGTGCGATGCGTGCGAACGTCGACGATGCGATCGTCCGCGTGCGCGAGGGCTCGGCACTGTCGCGCGCGCTGGCGCATACGAAGACGTTTCCGCCGGTCCTCGTGCACCTGATCCGTTCGGGCGAGGCGACGGGCGACGTGACGACGATGCTCGATCGCGCATCCGAAGGCGAATCGCGCGAGCTGGAGCGCCGCACGATGTTCCTGACGAGCCTGCTCGAACCGTTGCTGATTCTCGCGATGGGCGGGGTGGTGCTCGTGATCGTGCTGGCGGTGATGATGCCGATCATCGAGCTGAACAACATGGTGCAGTAATGCGCGGCTCAGCGCACGTACGCGTTGGCCTTCTCCGCGGCGGGCAGCGCGATCTCGCGATGCAGCCCGTTACGGTCGACGACGATCGAGCGCGCACGAACCTCGGCCAGTTTCGCGGCTTCGCCGATCGACGCACCGAGCGACACGACGCGCGAGGCGTCGCCGCCGACGCTGACGATCGCGGCCGCACGGCGCGCATCGGACGCGAGCACGCCGAGCAGCTGGATGGCATCGCGGCCGTCGTCGGGTTTCGCACCGAACAGCCGCGCGCCGGCAGCAATGTCGATCGGCGCGGGCGGCGGCGCAGGTGTCGCGACCGGCGCATCAGCAGCGCTCAATACGCGCACAGCCCACAGCGACACGGCAATGAGTGCGGCCGCGGCAGCGAGCGTCGCGGCGAGTGGAACGAGATCGGCGCGCGACGGCGCGATGCGAAGCAGGTCGAACGGTTTCATGGCGACAGGTCGGTGCGATGAACAGAAGATGTTTTCCATTCTTTGTTGCGAGGGTGAATGCATGATGACGGGGCCCAATGAAACCCGAACGCGATTCGCCGGTCACGCGGGAGGACACCCGCAACGCGGCTTCACGCTGATCGAGATCATGGTGGTGGTCGCGATCCTCGGGATTCTCGCGGCGCTGATCGTGCCGAAGATCATGAGCCGTCCGGACGAGGCACGCCGCATCGCGGCGAAGCAGGACATCGGCACGATGATGCAGTCGCTGAACCTGTATCGCCTCGACAACGGCCGCTATCCGGCACAGGAGCAGGGGCTGACCGCGCTGGTCCAGAAGCCGGCCACCGATCCGGTGCCGAACAACTGGAAGGACGGCGGCTATCTGGAGCGGTTGCCGAAGGACCCGTGGGGCAACCCGTATCAATACCTGAACCCGGGTGCGCATGGCGCGATCGACGTGTTCAGCTACGGCGCGGACGGCAAACCGGGCGGCGAGGGGAACGATGCGGATATCGGCTCGTGGCAGTGACGGCGTGCGCATCGTGAGCCGCCGCATGCGACACACGCGCGTCGCGCGTCGTACGTCGGCGGGCTTCACGCTGCTGGAGATGCTCGTCGTGCTCGTGATCGTGGGGCTGCTGGTCGCGGTCGTGACGCTCGCACCGTCGCGCAATCGCCGCACCGATCTGGCGGAGGAGGCACAGCGCCTGGCGAACCTGCTTGAATCGGCCGGCGACGAAGCGCAGGTACGGTCGATCCCGATCGCGTGGCAGACGGTCGGTGGAGGCTATCGCTTCGTGCAGCGCACCGAAAGCGGCGGCTGGGCGCCAATGACCGACGACCTGTATCGCGCACGCCGCTGGGGCGCCGAAGTGACGGGCGTGTCGGTGCGGTACACCGGCGGCGGCGAAGTCCCGTCGCGCGTCGTGCTCGGCAGTGAAGGCATCGACGTACCCGTGACGATCACGCTGTGGTCCGGCGACGTGCGGATGGCCGTCGTCGGCACGGGCATCGGCAACTTCGTCGTGCGCCGGCCGTGAGCGACGTTCGGCGCCCGGCATGCCCGCCATGCGGGAACGCGCCGCGATTGAATCGCATCGCTGCACGCTTCACCGGACTGTCATAGTGCCCGCTCACAATCTGACGTTCGTTTGCTGCGGAACCGCTCACGGGGGGGCGCGTTTCGCCGGCAACGTGCAACTCCACTTCCGTCCAGGGATTCATGACTCGTTCACGGGCGCCGACCGGTGTCCTGGCGCTCGTCGCGTGGCTGGCGTTCGTCGTGCCGTGCATGCACGGCATACACGCGCAGGAGACCGGTTCCATCGTCCGCCAGCCGGGCAGCGCGATGCGCTTCGATTTGCCCGCGCAGCCGCTCGCGAAGAGCTTGCAGGACTTCGCGCGGCTCACCGAGCTGATCGTACTGGCGCCCGCGCCGCTGCTTGACGGGCGCACGAGTGCGCCGGTCCAGGGCGAATTCGCGCCGCGCGCCGCGCTCGAGCGGATGCTGGCCGGAACGGGGTTGCGTGCGGAATTCTCGCGCCCGGACGAAGCGATCATCGTCGCGCAGCCGGCCGCCGAGCAGGCGCCCGCGACGGCCGACACGCCGGCGGATGCGGCCTTGCCGATCGACGGGATCGGCGATTCCGGCGATCGGCGCGCGTTCGCGGGCCTGCTGCAGGCGCATCTGATCGATGCGCTGTGCGCGCAGCCGGGGGCCGTGCCGGGCAGCTATCGACTCGTCGCGCAGGTGCGCATCGACAACAGGGGGGCGGTGGTGGCGGTCAACATGGTGGCATCGAGCGGTTCGGCCGCCCGCGACGCGGCGGTGATGCGCGCGCTGCGCGCATTGAAGCTGGACGACGCGCCGCCGGCGGACCTGCCGCAGCCGGTCACGATCCTGCTGCGGCCGGCCGGCAACGGCGTGCATTTCCGCTGTCCGGCGCCGCAGCCGGCCGTCCGGGGCTAGGCCGTCATGTCCGACAGCAACCGCTCCGGGCTCAGGCATCTGCTGGCGACGCGCTACGCGTATCTGGTCAGGCGGCTCGAACGCGTGACCGGGTCGAAGGACGGCGCCGCCGACGCGCTGCACGAAACCTGGCTGCGTCTCGAGAATGCGAACGTCTCCACGCAGGTGACGAATGCGGACGCTTATATACTCGGGATGGCGAACAATGTCGCGATCGACCAGCATCGCCGCGAACGCCGGCATCTGCACGACGACGATGTCGAGACGCTGCTCGAGATGCCCGACGAACTTGCCGATCCCGAGCGCATCGTCGCGGCGCGCCGCAAGGTCGAGACACTGAAGGACGTGCTGCGCGGCCTGCCGCCGCGGCGCCGCGCGATCCTGCTGGCCGCCCGCGTGGACGGCCTGCTGAACCGCGAGATCGCCGAGCATTTCGGCATTTCGCTGCGGCTCGTGGAAAGCGAGCTGAGTGCGGCAATGAAGTACTGCCTGCAGCGCATGCAGGAAGACGGCGATCCGTACACGGGCACGCGAGGCGGCCCGCGTAAATTTTGAGCTTCAGGACGATGACGAAAGCCCAGGCCGAACCTGCCCACGACGAACTCGACGAAGCGAGTGCGTGGCTGCTGCGTCTGCGCTCGGGAGACGCGAGCCAGGCCGAAGCCGATGCGTTCGAGCGCTGGTGCGCCGATCGTCCGCAAGCCGCCGATCTGCTGCGCGATACCTGGAGCGCGCTGCGCACGGCGGCGACCGAACTCGCCCACGAGGAACGCGCGGCCGCTGCCTGGGCAAACGTGGCCAAGCGCGAGCGCACGATGCGCACCGGACGGCGCGCGTTCATCGGCTTTGCGGTGGCGGCCGGCGCGTCGTGGCTTGCCGTGCGCCCGCCGATGCAGTTGTGGCCGTCGCTCGGCGATATCGCGGCCGATTACCACACGGGCACCGGCGAGCAGCGCAGCGTCGCGCTGTCGTCGCGCGTGACGGTCGAATTGAATACGCAGACGCGTCTGGACGTGCTGGCCGCGAGCAACGCCGCGCACGGCGTCGAAGTCGTCGCCGGCGAGGCGGAGATCGATGCGGCGCCGCCGCCTGCCGGCCGCGCGACGCCGATCCAGCCCGTCACCGTGGTGGCCGGCGGCGGCCGCATGCAGGCGGCCGTCGCGCGCTTCAACGTGCGGCGCACCGGCTCGCAGGTCTGCGTGACCTGCCTGTCCGGCACGGTCGCGCTCGAGCATCCGCGCGGTGCGCGCACGCTGACGGCCGACGATCAGGTCGTCTACGACGATCGCGGCGTGCAGCCCGTGTCGCGAATCGATCCGGGCGCGGTCAGCGCATGGCGGCGCGGGATGCTGGTGTTCAACGGCGTGCCGCTCGCCGATGTAGTCGACGAGATAAACCGCTACCGGCGCGGCAAGGTCATCCTGCGCAGCGCGTCGCTCGGCGAGAACCGGATGCAGGCGCAGTTCCCGATCACGCGGCTCGACGACGTGATCGACATGGTCGGCCGCCTGTATGGCGCGCACATCACGCGCCTGCCCGGCAACATCGTGCTGCTGAGCTGACCGGCTTCCCTCGCTTTACTTTCCGTTCTTCCTCCCGCCGGCGATGCGTTCGCGGCGCTTGCGGCTGTCCGCGCACTGCGGGTTACGGCCGTCCGATACGACTTGATCAATGAGGGCCGGCAAACGCCGGGCTGTCCGTCATGGCGGCCCGGTGTGACGTCGTCGGACCCGAGGCGTGGGTGGCAAGCGCCCCGGCCGTGCAGCGATGCGCGGTGCGGGGGATGTGTGTCGATGGAGCTTCGGGCGGTGGCGTGATCATGAACGAATCGCAACGGGACAAGGATCCCGGCGACGCGAATACGCGCGCCGATGCGATCCGCGAGGGCGCCGTGCGCTGGTTGCTGTGGTTGCGCACCGGTGACACGACGGAACAGGAACTCGACGCGTTTGCGCGCTGGCGCGCGCAGAGCGACGAGCATGCGCGCACGGTCCGCGAGCTGATCTGGATGTGGGCCGTGCTGGAGACGGTCGGCCGCCAGGAGCCGGGCGGGCCGACGCGTACGCATTGAGGCGGCGGCTTTGCGCGCGCACACCGGAGTGGTGCGCAATCGCGCTCGTGCTCGCGTCGCGGTGCACGCGCTGAAAGAAAGTCTGCGGGTTATGCGGGCCCGCTTCGACCTTGTATATGAGAGAGCGAGGGGGCTGTGCAGAGGGACTGCAGCGCGGAGACCGGGGAACGGGGGCCTGAACGGGCCCCCGGATCACCGTTCACGCAGGGCGGCGGGCGTGTGGCGCTGAGGTGCCGGCCGCGTCACGCAAGCCCGGATTCACGACTCCGGATTCAGGATGGCGCCCCCGGGCTGCAGGCCCGCGCGTGCGCCGTTCCAGGCGGCGTCGAGCGGATCGCCGGTATCGCGCAGCGGCTCGCGCAGAAAAGGAAAGCGTTCGACGAACGGTGCGGATTCTTGCAGGGCCACGATATGGTTGACCATCCATTGCAGCAGATCGCCGCCGTGCCGGACCTGTTCCGGCCGCCAGTCCGGCATCGACGAGAAGAGGGCCGAGAAGCCGCTCCAGCGCGACGGACGGTCGTTGTCGCCGGGCCGGAAATAGGTGTTCATCGCGACGTCGTGCGCGTCGGTCAGCGCGCCGACGAACAGCCCGTGCGGCGTCGGCACGCCGATCTGCTGCCAGCCTTCCGCGAGGGCCAGCGAGCGCATCACGCGCGCCGCGACGAACGCGATGCGCGTTTCATGCTCGATTTCCGCCAGCGACATCACGCCGTTGCGCTGCATGCAGCGTGCGACCGCGTGCGGCCGGATCACGTTCGACGCGAAGCTGCGCAGCACGAGGTCGGGCACCGTCAGTTGAAGCTGGAATTCGCGCAGGCCGTGCTCGGCGCTCATCGTCGAGAAGTTGACGAACAACCCTTCGGCATGACCGAGCGCGCCGACGTACGGCTCGAGCCCGAGGCGCGCGAGCTTCGGCGCGATCTGGCGTTCGAGCAGCCGCATCAGGTTGCGGCGGTTGCGTATGCCCGTGAAATCGTCGAGGCCGCGCGTGACGACGTCGCTGATTTCCCAGCGGCGCTCGTCGGCGACGAGCCGCGGGGAGCCGCTCAGGTCGAACCGGGCGCGGCCATGGGCCACGCGGGGATCTACGTACATGCCGGTGCCTCGTGCATCGATTGCGGGCGGACCGCCGCGGCGGCGCGCCGTCGCGCGGGTCCGGTCGCCCACGATGCTGCGGCGTCGCGGGCCACCCGTCAAGTGCGAACGTATCGCGACGCACGCGTGCGCATGCCGTTGCGGCGGCGCGTGCGATCAACCAGACAGTGTGGGGGCATCCGATGATGCGCACGATCGTGGAACGCTTTGTCGAGCAGAGCCCGATGACGATCATGGCGCGGCTCGCGCTGCAATGCGCGCTGCACGACGACTGGATCGGCGCCGCGGCGGACGCCGGCGACGAGCCCGACGGCGAGTCGATCCGCGAGGCGCTGTTTGCCCTCGCCGTCGACGCGATCGCATCGATTGCCGCGTGGCAGCGGACGCCGGATGCCGGCGTGGCCGCTGCGCCGGGGTGGGGTTCCGCCGTGACGGCACTGCACGATTGCATGAGCCGGTGGCGTGCCGGCTGGGGGCGTGCGCTGGCCAGGGACAGTGTCGAACTGCTGCTGCCGGTTGCGTCGGCGCACAACGTCGACGGCGTGCATGCAGTCGACGGGATGCGGCTGCGTGTGCTGGACGGTACCGGCGAGGCCTGCGCACCGCAGGCCGGCGGATGCGACTGCGGGCGCGCATGTGATGACCCTGCGCGCGATGCGGCGGCGGGCGGTGCGCGCGTCCTGCCGGTCTACGATCCGGAACTCGGGATGATCGTCGACCTGCTGCCGTGCGAGCGTGGCCGGACGCACGAGCGTGCCTTCGTCGGCGCGCTGCTTGAAACGGTGCGGCCCGGCGAGCTGTGGATCGTCGACGGGCGCTTCGATACGGACGCGCTCCTTTCCGGCTGGCCGCGCCGCGGCGGCGCGTTCGTGTTGCGTGAATACGGCCGCTCGGCCGCGTGCCGGCCGCTTGGCGACTGGCAGGAGGGCGGCGGGTTCGGCGACGGACGCGTGCGCGAACAATCCGTCGGGATGGTCGGCGAAGGCGGCGTGTCGGGCACGTTTCGGCGCATCGAATGGCACAGCGCGGAGACGCCCGGCGAAATCGTCACGCTGCTGACCGATCTGCCGGCCGAGCGGTTCGACGCACCGCAGGTCGTGGCGCTGTCGTGCCGGCGCTGGCGCGACGCGCTGCCGCTGGCGCTCGAGCCCGTCACGGGCGGCGCGCCGTTTGGCGCGGTGCCCGCCCGCGCGGCGCTGCTGGCGAGCGGGATCGCCGCGTTTGCCTACAACGCGTTCAGCGTGATGACGCGCGTTGTCGGGGCGGCGCTCGCGCTCGACGCGCGTGACGTCGACCGCTTGCCGTCGCTGATCGCCGACGGCGTGACGGCGACCTACGCGGGCATGATGATCGCGCTGCCGCCGGACTGGTGGCAGCGTTACGACCAGCTGCCCGCGACGACGCTCGGCCAGATCGTGCGGATGCTCGCCGTGCACGTCGACCCGCGCAGCGAGCGGCGTCGACGCCGCGACAACCGGCTGTCCGCGAAGTCGCAGGCGTTGCTGCGCGCGGCGACGCTCGAGCGCCTGATGCACGACGACGCCGACGATCCGGCCGCCAACGTGTTCAGCCTGCGCACGATCGCGATGGCGACGCGCGACTTCAGCAGCAATCCGTCGAAGGCGCTGCGGCATGCGGGCGAGGCGCTCGTGATGGTGACGAAGTACAACCGGCCGATCGCGCTGCTCGTGTCGATCGACGACTGGAACCGGCTGCTCGGCGAAGTGCGCGAGACGAGCTTCACGCGGCTGTCGTTCGATGCGGCGGTGACGCCGCAGGGCGTGCGTGCGGTCGGGTTGGGCGAGTTGTCGCGGGTCTAGCGTGCCGGCCCGGTCGCGCCAGGCGCTGGCCGGATGTCGGTGCGACGGCATCGGGATACCTGCCGATACACGAACATGAAGGAACGGGGCGCCCGTCCGTCGCGGGTCGTTGGCGCGCCGGCTGCTCGGGATCGATTGCCGGATGAGCGCGTCCGTTGCGGCACTCCTGCATTCCGGCATGAAGCGCGGAGACCCGAGTGCGCATCGAGGCCACCCGCCCGTCGGCTTCAACTCGTGAGCCGTCGCACCCAGATGACCGACGTCCACGCGAAATTGCCGCTGCCGTAGCGCGCGATCAGCGTGTCGATACGCGTGTTGATCCGCGCCGAATGCACGCGGCAATGCACGAGGAAATAGCCGCTGTTCACGCCGACGGCCGAGCCGTCCGGCAGCGTCGGGTTGCCGCCCTGCGCCGGCAGCAGGTATTCGGCGATGTCGCCGGTACTGACGAAATAGGCTGTCGTGCGCCGGTCGACGAGCCGCTTGGCCTGGCTCGGCGACAGCCTCGGAATCGCTGCGACGAGCACGGGTTCGGCCGCGGTGTTCGCGTTGACGACGGTCAGGTCGGGCAGGATCGTCACGAATGGCGCGATTGCTTCGATCACGCGTGCGTCATAGCCGGGAATGCGCGCGAGATCGTCGATGGACACGAGCTGCAGCGGCCAGCCCTCCGGGCCGTTCGTGTCGCGCAGCGAGCGCAGCATGTAGTCGGCCGTCGATTGCGCGAGCGCGGGATCGAGCGACAGCTGGCCGAGCAGGCGCCGGTAGGCCAGCACGCCTTCGCCGCTGGACTGCCACGGCTTGCCGGGCGCGATGCGCGACACGAGATTGGTCAGGTTGAAGCGCGCCTGCGCATCCTCGACGCTGCCCGAGATCCACGCGCGCGACAGCTCGGCGTTGACCGCCAGCGCGTCGGACGGCAGCAGGTCCGAGAGCGGTACGTCGGCGACCGGTGCCGACCACGGCTGGCCGACGAACGTGACGTTCGATGTCGCGCTTTGCGCGCGCAGCGTCGCGCGTGCCCATTCGACCGCGGCGCGCTCGATCCACATCGTCTGCGTGGCGAGCCGCTGGTTCTCGACGTCGCGCGTCGCGACCTGCTGGCGCCACAGCACGCTGGCGGCAAGCGTGGCCGCCAGCGCGACGACGAGCAGCACCGTCACGATCGCGATGCCGCGTTCGCGCCGTGCGCGCGCCGTCCTGCCTGTCCCGTATCGATGCATCCGCGTGCCTCCGCAGTGTCTGTCGGCGCGGCGCGCTCACACCTCGAACGCCAGCCACGCATGCGCGATGCTCGCATGCGCAGATGACGTGACGCCGAACAGCGCGGCGAGCCCCGCGACCCAGCATGCGAGCGTCGCGGGACGCATGCCGTCGTTTGCCAGCGGGCCGACCAGGCTGGCGATCGCGTGCGAACGCCACAGCAGCAGCACGAACAGCGCACAGCCGACGGCCATCGCGATGCCGAACATGTGCGCCGCGACCACCGGACGCCGCGTGAACGGCATGCGGTGATGCCGCTGGTTCGTCGCGACGATCGCGACCCCGTTTGCCACGGGCACGATCGCCATCGCGAGCCCCCAGAACAGTGGCTGGTCGCTCGCCGGATTGATCAGCAGCAGCGTGCCGATCATCCAGATTGGCGGCGCGAGCAAGGTGAGGACGGACCACGACAGCAGTTGCCACGCGAGCCACGGCGCGCGCCAGCGCAGCGGCGGAATCAGCGCGGCATGCGCGGCATGAGCGGCGGGCGCAAGCGGCCGGCCCGGCGTTCCGGCGGCGCCGGACAATCGCCCGGCGAGCCACCGTACGAGCATCGTGGCGAATGACATGGAGGGTCCTGTCGTTGACGTGTTCTGGTCTCAATAGCTAGGACGAAGCGGGCAGCCGCAAGCCGCAGGATTTCGCGCGTGCCGGCGGTTTGCCGCGCTGCACCTCGCGATTGCGCGGCGCCGCGTAAACGGTCTCGACGATCGCTTGCCGTGTTTCGCGAGCGTTTCGTGAATATCTTCAGCGGAATGTCACAAAAACTTCCCGGTTGAAACCGGAGGATTGTCGGGCTGCTCGCCGGCACGTCGCGCTTTTTGCGCGTCGGCCGGCCAGACGGCGACACGTTTGCCGGCCGTCCGCGCGCAACGGCGGACCGCCGGGCGCCGCACGCCGGCCAGGCGACGACACGTACACGAAACGGGGGCCACGCAAGGTCATGCGCCGCCTCTCGCCAGTCTTGCGCGAGGGGCGGCTGCGCGCGCATTGCAGGCCGCTTGCGTCGATCGTTTGCCCGTGCCGGCGGATCGATCGACGTCACGCAAAAAAAACATTGCGGCAATGCGCGCTTCGTTCCGTCTAGGTAGGTGGGAGCTGCGACTTGGTGTGCCGCAAGCGGCACCGATGCGCCGTGCCGGCGCGCGGGAGCACGCGGATACGCGCATTTTTTCTCATCAGGCGGCATGAAGCCAACAGGTGCATGACAGTGGAACAGTTCGAGGAAACCAGGCCCACCGGCGATAGCGGCGCGCCAACGGACGACGCATCGGCACGGCAGGCGGAAGCGCTGTCGCCGGTCATCAACCTGCGCGACACGGGGCGCTTCCTGCAGGTGCTCGAGGCGCTCAAGTGCTCGCTGGCCGTGAGCCGCCGTCCGTCGGGCGTCGCCGTGATCGGCGTCGACGACGGCGTTCCCACGCTGTCCGCGTGCCTGTTGCCGCGCTCGATGGGGATGGCCGTGTCGGGCAACCGGCTCGCGGTCGCGACGATGCACGAGCTGATGGTGTTCGCGAACGTGTCGACGCTCGCGCCGCGCTATCCGGCTCGCCCGGATCACTACGACGCGATGTTCGTGCCGCGCATGTCCTACTACACCGGCGATCTCGACCTGCACGACATGGCGTTCGACAAGCACGTCCTGCTCGCGGTCAACACGCGCTATTCGTGCATCAGCGTGATCGACGGCTATTTCAACTTCACGCCGATCTGGCAGCCGCCGTTCGTGACGGAGACCGCGCCGGACGATCGCTGCCACCTGAACGGCATGGCGTTTGCCGACGGCAAGGTGCGCTTCGTGACCGTGCTCGGCATGAGCAACGAGCCGTTCGGCTGGCGGAGCGGGATGGCCGGCAGCGGCATCGTGATGGAGGTGCCGTCCGGCCGGGTCGTTGCATCGGGGCTGTCGATGCCGCATTCGCCGCGCGTGATCGGCGGGCGGCTGCATGTGCTCGAAGGCGGCCGCGGCCACGTGCTGCAGATCGATCCGCAGTCCGGTACGCGGCGCGTGCTCGCGAAGCTGCCGGGCTTTACGCACGGTCTTGCCGAGTACGGCGGCGTGCTGTTCGTCGGGCTGTCGAAGCTGCGCGACAAACGCGGCCCGCAGGGGTTGCCGATCGAAAGCGAATCGGATGTGCTGGTCGCGGGGGTGGCCGCGCTCGACGCGAACACCGGTGACGTGCTCGGCATCCTTCAGTTCTTCAACGGCGTCGACGAGATCTTCGACGTGCAGGTGCTCCCGAACGTGCGGCGTGCCGACATCCTGAGCCCGCATCAATGGGCCGAGACACCGTCGATCGTGACGATGCAGGGCGGCTTCTGGCAGACGCGTCCGCGCGAGGACGACGAACCCGCGAATACGGGGGAGAGGGCGTGATGAAGATCGATCGTTGCGGGTTTCCGGGCGTCGTTTCGTCCTTATCGATAGACGGGGCTCGCGCAGGGTGGGGAGCCTCGTCGCAGCGGGCCGGCGGGGTGCTGTGGCTCACCGGGCTGTCGGGCGCGGGCAAGACGACGCTGGCCGACGCGGTGGCCGCGCGACTGGACGACCGATGCATGCATCCGGTCGTGCTCGATGGCGACCGGTTGCGGACGGGGCTGAATCGGGATCTCGGTTTTACGGTGCAGGATCGTTTCGAGAACGTGCGGCGCATTGCCGAAATCGCGGCACTGTTGAGCGAATCCGGCGCGCTTGCGATCGTCGCGGTCATTTCGCCGCTCGCGGCGATGCGCGACGAAGCGAGAGCGATCGTGGGGCCGACATTCCGTGAAGTGTATGTGAGCACGGCGCTGGCCTGCTGCGAGGCGCGGGATCCGAAGGGGCTGTACGCGAAGGCGCGGTGTGGTGCGTTGCCGGAATTCACGGGTGTGTCGGCGCCGTACGAACCGCCGGTGGCAGCCGACCTCGAGATCGATACGGGTCGTGCTTCGCTTGCGACGTGCGTCGATACGCTGATGCAGTTTGCATGTGCGCAGTTCGGTGGTGCGGCCGATGCGGGGGCGACGCGGATGCATCACGGCTAAGGCCGGTTCGGTGAGTGGAAATGGCATTGCGCAGATCATGCTAAGGATGACGAATAAATCGTCATCAAAGTGAAACAGGCATTTGATAGCGGGGCGAACGGCTGGCGCGGTGCGCTTTGCTTCGATCCGGAACAACAAAGGGGAATGGCGCATGCCGCCGAGAGTAGACCGCAAGTCACGCGAACGATGGCGGCTGAACTGCCGATGCCTGGCGGGTGTCGTGCTGGCCGGTGGGCTGGGTTTCGCGCCGGGGATTCATGCGCAGGAAGCCGCGCCCGCCGCGAAAGCGGCGCCGGCCGCCCCGCAGTCGTTCGACGTGAATGCCTTCGTGGTGCGCGGCAACACGACGTTGCCGACGCTCGAGATCGAAAGGGCCGTATATCCGTTCGAAGGGCCGGGCCGCACGCTCGCCGACGTGAACGCGGCGCGTGACGCATTGCAGAAGGCGTACCAGGATCGCGGCTACCAGTCGGTCGTCGTCGAGCTGCCGCAGCAGCAGGTGAAGAACGGCGTGATCCTGCTGCAGGTGACGGAAGCGAAGGTCGGGCGCTTGCGTGTCGACGGCGCGAAATACAACTCGCCGCAGAACATCCGCGATGCGGTGCCCGCGCTGGGCGAGGGCCAGGTGCCCGATTTCAACCAGGCGCAGCAGCAGCTCACCGACCTGAACCGCTCGGCGGACCGGCAGGTGATTCCGATCCTCAAGCCGGGTGCGTTGCCGCAGACGGTCGACGTCGACCTGAAGGTCGACGACCACAGCCCGCTGCACGGCTCGCTCGAACTGAACAACGACAACAGCCCCGGCACGTCGACGCTGCGCACGACCGCGAACCTCAGCTACTCGAATCTGTGGCAGCTCGGCCACGTGATCTCCGGCACCTACGTGCTCGCGCCGCAGCATCCGAACGATGCGCGCGTCTACGCGTTCTCGTATCTCGCGCCGATCAGGGATTCGCGCTGGAGCTTCCTCGCGACGGTCGTGCATTCGGACAGCAACGTCGCGTCGGTCGCGAACACCAACGTGCTTGGCAAGGGCACCACGTACGGCTTCACCGCGATCTATGCGCTGCCGGCAACGGAAACCTACGCGCATTCGGTCAGCGTCGAGATCGACCGCAAGCACTTCGACGAAAACGTGTCGATACCGGGCCAGACGGGCTCGACCGCGCCGCTGACGTACGTGCCGGTGACGCTGTCGTACAACGGCCAGCTGAGCCTGAAGAATTCGCAGACGTCGTTCTCCGCATCGGTGACGACGAACCTCCGCGGCCTGGGTAGCGACTGGGGCGCATGGGACAACAAGCGCTACAACGCGACGCCCGATTTCGTGTACGGCAAGTTCGACGTCAACCACACGCAGCGCTTCGCGAACGACATGCAGGCCAACGCGCACGTGAACGCGCAGATCTCGAACTCGCCGCTCGTGTCGAGCGAGCAGTTCGCCGCGGGCGGGATGAACAGCGTACGCGGCTACATGCAGGCCGAGGACACGGCCGACAGTGGCGTGATCGCATCGGTCGAACTGCGCAGCCCGTCGCTCGCGAAGTGGCTCGGCGGCGCGGTCGGCAGCCGCGTGAACGAATGGCGATTCCACGCGTTCTTCGATGCGGCACACCTGTGGCTTCTGAGCCCGCTGCCGGAGCAGACGTCGCGCTTCAACCTGATGAGCGTCGGCGTCGGCACACGGGTGCAGATCATGAAGTACGCGAGCGCGGATTTCGAGGCCGGGTGGCCGTTGAAGGCGGGCGTCTATACGCGGCAGTACAGCCCGCGGTTCGATTTCTACGTAAGGCTGGGGTTCTGACGGATTTTTTTTGATCGTGCCAGGGCGATGCGACGAGCGCGGTGCCCGCACATTCGGGGAGTGGATCGTGAAGCGAGTCTTGATTTTCCTGTTGGCGGTGATGCTCGGCGTGCTGCCCGGCATCGCGAACGCATGGTGGCAGAACGACTGGTCGTACCGGAAGGCGATCACGATCGACGCGAGCGCGAAAGGCGCGAATCTCGCGGAGTCGGCCGGCCGCGTGCCGCTGCTGATCCGCCTGCACTCGGGCAACTTCCAGTTCGACGGGCTGGCCGACAACGGCGCGGACATCCGCTTCGTCGCCGCCGACGACAAGACGCCGCTGAACTACCACGTCGAGCAATACGATCCGGTGCTCGGCGTCGCGCTGATCTGGGTCGACATTCCGAAGATGCCGGCTGGCGCCGCGGAGTCGATCTGGATGTACTACGGCAACAAGAAGGCGCCGGACGGCAGCAAGCCGGCCGAGACGTTCGATGCCGACTACACGCTCGTCTACCACTTCAACGGCGCGGCGGGTGCGCCGCCGAAGGACCTGACCGCCTACGGCAACCACGCGCAGAACGCGTCGTTCAGGACGGTCGAGGATGGCATCGTCGGCAAGGGCGCACGGTTCGACGGCAGCGGGTCGCTGACGCTGCCGGCGAGTGCGTCGCTGAACGTACCGGCCGGCGGCAGCTTCACGTTCAGCGCGTGGGTGAAGCCGTCGGCGCTCGCGCCGAACACGCTGCTGTACAGCCGTCGCGACGGCGCGAACGCGCTGCTGATCGGCATGGACAACGGCGTGCCGTTCGCGGAAGTCGCGGGTGGCGCGGCACCGGTGCGCACGCCGGCCGCGTCGCCGGTCGCCGCGAACCAGTGGACATATCTCGCGGTCACGGCCGATGGCAAGAGCCTCACCGTCTACGTGAACGGCAAGCAGGCCGCCCAGGTCGCGGCGACGCTGCCCGCGCTGAATGCCGCAGCGACGATCGGTGCGGACGCAACGGGTGCGCCGGCCGGGTTCGCCGCGTATTCGGGCGCGCTCGACGAACTGCGCCTGTCGAAGATCGCGCGCTCACCGGCGGCAATCGCAGTCGACGCGCTCGCGCAAGGCTCGGAATCGAAGCTCGTCGCGTACGGAGCCGACGAGAAGCAGTCGGGTTTCGGCTTCGGTTACTTCGGCGTGATCGTGCAGTCGGTGACCGTCGACGCGTGGGTCGTGATCACGATCCTGCTCGGCATGGCGCTCGTGTCGTGGGTCGTGATGTGGACGAAGGCGCGCTACGTCGGCACCGTCGACAAGGCGAACCAGTATTTCGTGCAGCGCTTCCGCGAAGTGGCCGGGCGTCACCTGGTCGGTCTCGCGCACGTCGACGAAGCAAGCGCCGACGGCCGCCGCCTGTACCAGTCGTCGCTGTACCGGCTGTACAAGGCCGGCGTGCATGAAATCCACAGCCGCGTGGATGACAACGGCCGCACGGTGATCACCTCGGAATCGATCGAGGCGATCCGCGCGTCGATGGACGCGACGCTCGTGCGCGAGAACCAGCGGCTGTCGAAGTCGATGGTGCTGCTGACGATCGCGATCTCGGGCGGCCCGTTCCTCGGGCTGCTGGGCACGGTGGTGGGCGTGATGATCACGTTCGCGGCGATCGCGGCGGCCGGCGACGTGAACGTGAACGCGATCGCACCGGGTATCGCGGCCGCGCTGCTCGCCACCGTCACGGGCCTGTTCGTCGCGATCCCCGCGCTGTTTGGCTACAACTACCTGCTGATCCGCAACAAGAACGTGACCGCGAACATGCAGGTGTTCGTCGACGAATTCGTCACGCGCCTCGCCGAAGCCCACCGCGCGCCCGATCACGCGGTGCTGGCCGACTGACGCACGCAGGAGACCACCATGCAGGTTCAGGACGACGACAAGCCGTACGACGACATCAACATCACGCCGATGCTCGACCTCGCGTACGTGCTGCTGATCATCTTCATCATCATGACGACCGCGTCGGTGCAGGGCATCAAGGTCGATTTGCCGAAGGCGAGCTCGTCCGCGAGCCTCGCGAAACCGAAGACGAAGGCGATCACGGTGGCCGATTCGGGGCAGGTGTTCCTCGACGCGTACCCGGTGACGATGGACGAGCTCGAGAGCCGGCTGCGCACCGAGAAGGCGACGAATCCGGAATTTCCGATCGTGCTGAAGGGCGACGCGGGCGTGCAGTACCAGAAGGTGATGGACGTGCTGGACCTGCTGCGCCGCCTCGATCTGTCGCAGGTCGGTCTCGTGACCGGCAAGGCGAAGCAGGGCGGCTGACGCGATGGAAATGACCTACAACGGCGGCCCGCCGGACAAGGGCCCCGGCCGCTACGTGAAGCCCGTCGCGATCGCGCTGGTGCTCGCGGGCGTAGCCGCGCTGATCTGGCGTTTCGCGGGCGACACCGCGGGCGTGAAGCGCGTGAGCGCGCCGCAGGTGACGACGGTGATTCCGTTGCCGCCGCCCCCGCCGCCGCCGAAACAGAAGCCGCCGCCCGAGAAGGTGAAGGAAGAGGTCAAGACGCCGGTCGACCGGCCGACGATCGCGCCGAAGCCGTCGGAGGCGCCGAAGCCGTCGGACAACCAGCCGAAGCAGATGACGATGAATGCCGATGCGCAGGCGGGCACCGACAACTTCGGCATCGGCGCGGGCGACGGCTCGGGCATGCTGGGCAGCGGCGGGGGCGGCAAGTTCGGCAACGCGAGTTATGCGCAATACATGGTGTACGTGCTGCAGCGCGCGATCGAGCAGGACAAGGGCGTGCAGGAGGCCGGCGGCGCGCGGTTCGCGGGCAGCCTGAACCTGTGGATGGATACGTCGGGACGGATCACGAAGGTGACGATCGCGCAGTCCACCGGCGACGCGAAGATCGATGCGGCCGTCGTCGCGGCGGTCGAGGCGCTCGGCCGGGTCGACGAGGTGCCGCCGCCGGCGACCTCGTATCCGGTGCTCGTCAAGCTTCAGGGGCGCAAGCCGGCATGACGATGCGTGCGCGAAACGACGAAAGAATCATGGGGCGGCGCCGTTGTACGGATGCTGCCGGAAAAGAAACGAAAATTGTTCGGAGTACTTCGATGATTGGGAAGATGAACGGACGGGGTGGGGTCCTCCGCAACGGCGCGCTGCCCGCGCGCCTGTCGCGCGTCGGCGCGGCGGTGCTGACGCTCGGGCTGACCTGCGCGTCCGCTGCGCACGGGCAGTCGCTCGAGGCGCAGGCGGCGTCGGGGAAAGCCGCGCCGACCGAGAGCGTGGTGATCAACCTGATCAACCTGCTCGTAAAGCGCGGCGTGCTCACGCAGCAGAACGCGAACGAGCTGATCAGCGAGGCCCGCACCGAGGCCGTGCAGGCGCGGTCGGCCCGCGCATCGGGCGCGCCGGTCGTGGCGGGCGGCGTGGTCAACCCGCCGACGCAGCCGGGCGACGTCGCGGTGCCGTACGTGCCGCAACTCGTGCGCGACCAGATCCGCGACCAGGTGAAGCAGGAAGTGATCGCGCAGGCGAAGGCCGAGAACTGGGCGCAGCCGAACACGTTCCCCGACTGGGTGTCGCGCATCAAGCTCGACGGCGACCTGCGCGTGCGTGACGAGTATCACTTCTACGGCGGCAACAACACGAACGGCGTGACGAATTTCGCGGCGATCAACCAGGGCGGCGGGTTCGACGTCAACCCGAACACCAACAACACGCAGATCCCCACGCAGAACACGCGGGAGAACCGCAACAACCTGCTGCGCTACCGCGCGCGGCTCGGCGTGACGGCGACACTGTCGGACGAAATGATCGCCGGCATCCAGCTCGCGAGCGGCAACGACAACGGGCCCGTGTCGACCACGGCCACCGCGGGCGGCGGTTTCGCGAAGAAGAACATCTGGCTGAACAAGGCGTTCTTCGCGTACCGGCCGACGCCGTGGCTGAACCTGACGGCCGGCCGTTTCGACAATCCGTTCTTCAAGTCGGACCTGGTGTTCTCCGACGACCTGATGATGGACGGGCTCGCCGCGAACCTGCGCCACGCGCTGCCGTGGAATCCTGATGTCACGCTGTTCGGCACGCTCGGCGTGTTCCCGATCCAGTACACGAGCGAGAACTTCCCGTCGAACAGCACCGAGAAGGCCGGCAGCGACACGAAGTGGATGTTCGGCGCACAGTTCGGCGCGGACTGGAAGATCGACGCGAAGAACCGGCTGCGCGGCGCGGTCGCGTACTACGACTTCCAGAACATGCGCGGCACGCTGTCGTCGCCGTGCGCGCTGTATGCGGGCGCGACGAGCTGCAGCACCGACAACGAGGCGCCGGCATTCATGCAGGGCGGCAACACGCTGATCGCGCTGCGCAACATCGTGCAGAACCCGAACCTCGCGCCGGGCATGACGCCGCAGCCGCAGCTGTTCGGCCTGGCCTACAACTACCGGCTGCTCGACCTGAAGGCGCAGTGGGACACGGTGGTGGCCGATCGCTTCAAGCTGCGTCTCGACGGTGAATTCGTGCGCAACCTCGCGTACAACGACAACAAGGCGTTCGCAGCATCGTCGCTGCCGGTCAACAACTACGATTCGACGTCGGTGAACGCGACGCGCGCCGACTACCGCAGCGGCCCGAACGGCTTCCTCGCGAAGGCGACGTTCGGCGAGCCGGAACCGCGCGAGAAGGGCCAGTGGAACTTCTCGATCGCGTACAAGTACCTGCAGCCGGACGCCGTGCTCGATGCGTTCAACGATCCCGACTTCCATCTCGGCGGCACCAACGCGCGCGGCTATGTGTTCGGCGCCGCGTATGCGGTCGCACGCGATACGTGGGTGTCGGCCCGTTACCTGAGCTCGAAGGAAGTGTACGGGCCGCCGGTATCGATCGACGTGCTGCAGATCGAGCTCAATGCTCGCTTCTGACCGGAGCCGCGGATGAACACGATCACTCGCACGATGTTTGCGGCCGGCGTGGCCGGCGCGCTGCTGCTCGTGGCTGGCGGCGCGCATGCGCAGAGCATCGAGGACAAGCTGCGCAGCCAGTTGCGCTCGACCGTGCAGGAGCTGCGCCAGTTGCAGGACAACCAGGCGCAGTTGCAAAGCGACAAGGCGGCGGCCGAGAAGCAGCGCGACGACGCGCTCGCGCAACTGAAGGCGATGCAGGGGCAGCTGGCGGCCGCGCGCGGCGACTCGGGCGCCGAGGCGGCCGCGAAGCGTGCGCTCGCGCAGGAGCGCGCCGGCCGCGAGCAGGGCGCGAAGTCGCTGGCGAAATACAAGTCGTCCTATGAGGACTTGCTCGCCGTATCGCGTGCCCGCGATGCGCAGCAAACGCAACTGCAGAAGGATGCCGCCGCGCGTGACACGCAACTGAAAACCTGCCAGGCACACAATGCCGAGCTGTATCGCGTCGGGCACGAGATTCTCGACGCGTACGAGCATGTCGGGCTCGGCACGCTGTTCTCGTCGCGTCAGCCGTTCGCGCAGTCGGCGCGCGTGAAGTACGACGACATCGCGCAACGCTACGGCGATGCGCTGTATGCGGGCAAGTACGACCCGGCCGCGCGGCCGGTTGCGGCAACGCCGGCGCCGGCATCGGCGTCGGCTGCCGCGGCGAATGCGCAGTGAGCGCGCGACCCGCGGCCGGGAATGAACCGATCGATTCGTTGAATACGGGGAAGACAGACATGCAAGACAAGCAACCGAACGCCGGCGACGCACGCGCGGCACACGACGCGCCGATCGAAGCGATCAGCGCCGACCACCTCGCCGACGTGCTGCGCCGCGCGGGCTATCGCGTGACGGCGGCCGAGCAGAACGGCGCGGTGCAACTGATGAGCGCAAGCCAGGGCGTCGGCTTCGCGGTGCGCTTCGGCAACCCGGCCGCCGCGCTCGCGCCGCAGGGCGCCGATGCACAGCTCGCCGCGCTGCTGTACATCGACTACACGCTGTCGTGCGTGCTGCAGGTGCAGGGCGAATTGCCGGCCGAGCTCGTCGCGGATTGGAACCGGACCAAGCGCTTCGCGCGTCTTGCGAGCCACGGACAGTTTCTGGCGCTGGAGATGGACGTGGTCGTCGCGGGCGGCGTGTCCGAGCGCTACCTGCGCTCGACGATCGAGCTGTGGGATCGCCTGATCCAGGAATTCCTGCTGCACCTGCGCAACCGTCCCGCGATGGCCGAGCAGGAAGCGGCGGCACGCACGGCGGCCGGTGATCAGGCAGGCGCATCGTCGGTCGGTGCGACCACGATCGCGGTCGAGGCCACCGCAAAGTGAGGATCGGCGCCGCACTGCGGGCGCTGCTGCCGGGCCGCGCGCGGCGCGAGGCGGACGCGATAGCCGCGGGCGACGCACCTGTCGCGTGGGCCGCGTATGCCCAGCGCATCGCGCTGTGGCTGCAGGCGACGCTCGACGACGGCGACGCAGCGGTGTGCCGCCTGCGCACCGGCATCGAGCACTGGGCCGGCGAACGTGCCGATGCCGGCGACGACGGTCCCGTGCTGCCGGTGCGCGCGTGGCTCGACCGGTACGGGCGCGTGACGCGCGTCGACAGCGGTGCGGCCGCACCACCGACGCTCGACGCCGCGCTGCACGCCGCACTCGTCGGCCGGGCGGTCGGTGTGGCGCCGCCACGCGGGATGGCGCAGCCGCTCGTCCTGCGCATGACGCTGACGGACGCGCGCTGATGCGGCGTCCGCATTTCAAGAGCAATCGAGAGGGCAGTCGAACGATGATGACGAAGATGAAGGTGCTGGCGATCGTGGCAGGCAGTCTCGCGCTGGGCGCGCCGTTCGCCGTGCACGCACAGGACGACGTGATCGCGAACGCCGCTCAGGCGTCGGTTACGCAGGACGATATCGCGGGGCTGCTGAAGGCGGTGAGCCCGGAAGGACGCGAACGTCTCGCAGCCGATCCCGCGGCGCTCGACCAGGTCGTGCGTTCGACGCTCGCGCAGAAAGCCGTGCTGGCCGAGGCGAAAGCGAAGGGCTGGGACAAGCAGGCGCAGGTGCAGGCTGCCGTCGAACAGGCGCGGCGCGAAATCGTCGTGCGCAGCTATCTGGCGTCGGTGAATGCACCGCCGGCCGACTATCCGTCGGACGCGGAGCTGCAGTCCGCGTATGACAAGAACCGCGTGGCGTTCACCGCGCCGCGCGCGCTGCACGTCGCGCAGATCTATATCGCGGTGCCGCCGAACGCGGATGCCGCGACGCTCGACAAGGCGCGCAAGCAGGCGGCCGATCTCGCGAGCCGCGCGCGCAGTGGCGATTTCGCGGCGCTTGCAAAAGCGAACTCGCAGGACAAGGCGAGTGCCGCGAACGGTGGCGATCTCGGTTTCGTGCCCGATCAATTGATGGTGCCGGCGGTCCGTCAGGCGGCCGACGCGCTGAAGCCGGGCCAGGTCTCCGCGCCGATCCAGACGCCGGCCGGCTTTCACGTCGTGAAGCTGATCGACGTCCGCGCGGCCGCGCCGCGTCCGCTGGCCGACGTGAAGGAGCAGCTGCGCGCGATGCTGCGTGCGCAGCGCACCCAGCAGAATGCGCAGGCGTATCTCGCGAAGCTCGCCGCGAACGCACCGATCAACGAAGACGCGCTGAAGAAAGCGCTCGCCTCCGCCCGGTAGGCGCGCGCATGGCAACCCTCCGTCCGACGCCGCGCGTCGGCGCGCCCGATGCACGCACGCCGGGGCGACGCCGCCCCGCTGCGGCCGCCGACCGCCCGCGCATGCCGAAAGCGAACCCGTGGCCGGGCCGTCCCGGCGAGTGGCCCACGCATTGCCCGCTATGCTTCGGCGCGCTGGAACCGTTGCCCGGCGCGGGCGGCTATGCGCGGCACCGGAGCGCACGCTGCTCCGCGCAGTGTGTGCTCACGACGCGCCAGTATCAGCCGGAGGAACTGACGATTCGCGGCTCGCGCGACGTGCAGGTCGCCGCCGGGCATCGCGAGCGCTTCGTGGCGCACTGGGTGCGCCATTACACGCTGATGCGGCGCGCGTGGCCCGCGCTCACGATCGCCCGTTTCATCGCGGTGATTGCCTGTGCCGACGTCGCGGATCTCTGGTCGTACCGGATGTTGCGCGACGACGATCTGGCGGCCGTGCTGCTCGTGCTGGCCGGCTTCCTGCGCGTGCCGGACGCGTTGGGCACCGAGGCGCCGGGTACGGACACGCGCGCGCCGACGGCGCGCTGGGTGCGGTTCTGGTTCGACGCGAGCGTGCGCGACGTCGGCGATCTGTGGACGGCGGGCGGCAGCGCGCCGCCGCTGTTTCGCGTCGACTACCGCGAACCGATCGTCACGCCGTATCCGACCGGCGCGCAGGTGCAGGCGTGGCAGCCGGTCGACGGCATGCGCGACGCGTGGGCTCAGCGGGTCGATGCGCAGGAACCGGCCATCGACGAGTCTGACCGCGCGGCGTTCGCGCGTTTCCTGGCGCGCACGTCGGCGCCGGGGACGCACCTGTGACGGCAGCCGTGTGGATGCAATGGAGTCCTTTCCGAAGGAGGCGCGCATGAAGATGCGACGAAGCGGCATCGCGACGATCGTCTGCCTGCTGCTGGCAACCGGTGCGCACGCGCAGGGCGGCCGCGCGGCGGCGAGTGCGGCCGCGCCTGCGCCGGCCAGCCCGGGTTCGGCCACGAAGCCGGTGTGCGTCGATGCGGAAGTCGACGGCAAGCGTGCGCTGTCGTACGACTGTCTCAGCCAGCAACTGAAGCCGAAGGCCGACCCGCAGGCGGGTGCCTCGCAAACGGATTCGGAGCGGCTGTCGAAGCAGCCGTCGAACCGTCTCGGCACGTTCAACCTGTCGACCGAGCGGAACCGTTTCGGCTCGAACTGGGGCCGGTCGACGACGCCGCAGCGGCCCGATGTGCCGGTCGCGGTGCCGCCGAAGTAATGCACGCAGCCGAGCGTGGGGAGCAGGTATCGATGAGCCGGCTGCGTTCCGGCGCGAACCGACGAGGAACAGCGAGATGAAAGCGGGCGGGCACACGAACCTGGCTGTGGCGCTGCGAGCGATGGCCGGCGGGCTAGCGTTGGCCTGCGCGTGCTTAAGCGTATGCGGTTGTTCAACGGCTACGGCTGCCGAGCGGCCCGCGCAAGCGGGTGCCGCATCACCGACGCCAACGGCCACCCCAACGCCGACCGTCGTGTTGCCGAACTTCGCCGCACTGGTCCGGCGCGTCGGCCCGGCCGTCGTCAACATCAGCGTCACGCGCGAAGTGACACAGATGGGCATCCAGTTGCCGCCCGGCATCGCGCCCGATCATCCGCTCGCGCCGTTTCTTGCGCGGCGCGTGATCGGCAACCGCGAGGAAGTGAGCCTCGGTTCCGGCTTCATCGTCAGCGAGGACGGCGTGATCCTGACCAACCGGCACGTGGTCGGCGATGCGGTCGCGATCGACGTGAAGCTGACCGACAAGCGGCAGTTCAAGGGACGCGTGATCGGCAGCGATCCCGTCTCCGACGTGGCGGTGATCCGCATCGACGCGCACAACCTGCCGGTCGTCGCGACCGGCGACCCGGCGCGCACCGAAGTGGGCGACTGGGTGATGGCGATCGGTTCGCCGTACGGGTTCGCGAACACGGTCACGCAGGGCATCGTCAGCGCGAAATCGCGTTCGTTGCCCGGCGAGCGCGCGATTCCGTTCATCCAGACCGACGTGCCGATCAATCCCGGCAATTCGGGCGGCCCGCTATTCGACCTGAGTGGCCGCGTGATCGCGATCAACTCGATGATCTTCTCGAAGACGGGCGGCTATCAGGGGCTCGCGTTCGCGATCCCGATCGACATCGCGCTCGACGTGAAGGACCAGTTGCTGCGAACCGGCAAGGTCACGCGCGGCCGGCTCGGCGTGGCCCTCCAGGAAGTGAGCCAGGCGCTTGCGCGTTCGTTCGGCCTCGCCAGCCCGGACGGCGCGCTGATCACGATGGTCGAGCCGGATGGCCCGGCCGCGCACGCGGGCCTGCAGCCGGGCGACGTCGTGCTCGCGGTCGACGGCAAGCCGGTCGCCGAATCGGCAGACCTGCTCGGCACCGTCGCGGGCATGCGAGCCGGCCGGCAAGCCGACCTGCTCGTGTGGCGCGCGGGACGGGCGATGCACGTGAGCGCGACGATTGGCGCGTTCGACAGCGGCACGGCGTCGGCAAGCGGCGAGCAAGGGCCCGCGCGGTTCGGGCTCGCGCTGCGCGCGGCGACGGAGCAGGAGCGCCAGCGGCTCGGCGTCAGCCAGGCGCTCGTCGTCGAGCAGGCGAGCGGCCAGGCCGCACGCGCGGGGTTGCAGCCCGGCGATGTCGTGCTGTCGGTCAACGGCACGCCGGTCGCGAACATCGGTGCGCTGATGACCGAGATCGACGCCGCGCACGGCAACGTCGCGCTGCTCGTCCAGCGCGGCGGCACGCGTCTGTATGTGCCGATCGAGATCGGTTGAGGGGCGAAGGGCGAACGGGCGACGCAACGCAGCACGACCGCGCATCGTCGAAACGGGAGGTGGAATGAAGCGAATGCAGCAGTGGGGCGTATCCGTAGGGGGGCGGGCGATCGTCGTCGCATGGGCGCTCGCCGTGGGCGTCGTGCCGGCGGCCGTTGCGCAGACGGCCGACGTGCCGCAAACGTGGATCCGCTACGGACAGCTCGCAGGGCAGCAGTTCCAGACGTGGCTCGAAGCCGACGGCGACGCGGCCGATCGTCTGCACCGCTATCTCGAAGCGCGCGTGCTGAACGCGACCGCCGATGCGCCGCCGCCCGCGATCGTCGTGCGCGCGTGGATCGGCGCGAACGGTGCGGTCACGCGCGTCGAATTCGCGTCACTTGGCGACACCGACGCGGACGCGACGCTGCGGCAACTGCTCACGGCCGGCCCGCTGGCGGAGCCGCCGCCGCCCGACATGCTGCAGCCGTTGCGCGTGCGCCTGCGGCTCGCGCCGAATCCCGATGCGGCCGCCGCCGCCGCGCCGGCTTCGGCGGCGCGCATGCCGTGAGGTCCGAGCGCGTGCGCGGACGTGGTTCGATATCGTAATAACATATGACGTTATTGCGTTGGCGGGACGATGACGTCCTGCTTCTTCACCAGGAGCCACCCATGCAACTCTCCCAGCTAGGCGGGCATATCGCCCAGTCCGGTTTCGCCGAACGGCAGAAGCACGCCCAGGCGCTGATGTTCGGCATGGCCGACATCAACGAGTATGTTTCCGGCGGCGTCTGCTACGACGCCGCGGCTTATGTCCGGTACCTGCTGCGCGGCGATGCGATGATCGCGCCCGGCGCGCTGCTCGACACGATCGGCCAGCACTGGCGAACCCGTTTCAACTTCGAGACCGGCGGTGAATGGGACGGGCGCGCGAGCATTCCGGCGGGAACCGCGGTCGGCTTCTCGCGCGGCGGCACGGTCTTTCATGCCGCGATCGCCGTCGGCGGCAGCCGGATCCGGGCGATCAACGGCGGCCGCCTGGGCAGCGGATGGATGTATGCGGTCGACCTTGCGCGCGTGCTCGAGCCGGATGCGGCCGGTGGCTTCACGTACGATCGCGCGAACATCCGGGTTCACCTGTCGCGCCTGTAGGCGGTCCGGCCCGGCCTTGCGTGCCACGCCGGCCGCTATGCGTCGGCCGCGCGCCGCGCACGCGGCTGCCTTCCCGCGATGTCCGCGATGCCGGCATGGCGTGGCGCTGTCCATCGCTGCTATCCTCTCGACCGTGATTGATTCTCCACGGCGTCGCGATCCGCATGCTGCGGTGCGGCGATGCACGCGGGTGTGAACCCCGTGCGCGCTGAGGTAGCATGACTGAATATCCACGACGATCCGTGACCTGTTACGTGACTGATTTCCTACCGTCCATGTCCACATGGTCAAGACAACGATGAGCGACGCACCTGAAACCACGGCGCCCGGCGACGACGAACCGTCCGGCGGCGCGTCGTCCTATCTGGTGCCGGGGCTCGAACGCGGGCTGCGGATCCTCGCCGAATTTTCCGCGCGCGAGCCGGTGCTCGGCGCGCCCGAGTTGTCGAAGCGCATCGGCATTCCGCGCACGACCACGTTCCGCCTGCTGCAGACGCTCGAAGCGCTCGGCTTCCTCGAGCGCGTGAACGGCGACCGCTATTTCCGGCTCGGCGTCGGCGTGCTGCGGCTCGGCTTCGAATACCTGAATTCGCTCGAACTGACCGATCTCGGCGCGCCCGTGCTCGAACGGCTGCGCGACGCGACCGGCCTGTCGACGCATCTGCTGATCCGCGACCAGCGCGACGTCGTGTTCGTCGCGAAGGCGCAGAGCAACACGTCGATGTTCGGTTCGGTGAAGGTGCACGTGGGCACGCGCCTGCCCGCGCATGCGACCGTGCATGGCCACGTGCTGATGGGCGACCTGACGCGCGACGCACTGCGCCAGCTGTATCCGGAAAAGCGGCTCGAGCAGTTCACCGAGCGCACGCCGGGCACCGTCGACGAACTTTACGAACGCGTGCGCCATTACGCGCGGCTCGGCTACGCGATGAGCGAGGCGGCGTTCGAGAGCGGCATTTCGGCCGTGACCGCACCCGTACGCGATCATTCGGGCTCGATCGTCGCGGCGATCACCGCGACCGTGCCGCGCTCGGAGATCGGCGAGGCCCGCGAGAAGGAACGGCTCGTCGAAGCCGTGTGCGGCGCGGCGGTCGACCTGTCACAGCGGCTGAACTATCGTCCGCTCGAAAGCGATCCGACATTCGCGCATGCGCGCCACAAGGTCGCGATGTTCTGAGTGTTCCGATGCGCGGCCGGCGGCCGCGCAAATGCCATGCGCGAAAGAAAGAGAGCGGCCCGCGGGCCGCTCTTGTCGTTTCAGGCGACGCACGCCCGACGTCGTTCAGAACGAATGGTGGATCCCGGTGAGCACGATTACCTGGTTCGCGGTGCTCGACACACCTGCCGTGAAGAACGCGGCTTTTGCACCGCCCGAGCCGTGCTCGTACAACACGTTCGCATAAAGCTGCGTGCGCTTCGACAGCGCATAGATGTCGCCGAGCTCGACCTGCGTCCAGCGGCGGCCGGCCAGCGTCGTGGTCGCCGCGCCGCCCGCGATCGTGTTGAACGCGCTGCTGCGGTAGTTCACCCCCGCGTCGTAGCTCTGGAACGTGTCCGAAAAGCCGTTCGACTGCATCTTCGTGCGCGTGTACAGGCCGTGAACGAGGAAGTCGCCGAACTGGTAGGACGCGCCCGCGCCGATGTTCTCGACCTTGCTCGCGGTATAGCCGTTCGCGGTGTTCTGCCCCTGGAACGACGTGATGCCGGTCGTGCTGATCAGGATCGAGCGGTCATGTTCATTCGAGTACACGGCCGACGCCTTGAACGGCCCGTTCGCATAGTTCAGCGCGACGCCGACCGACTTGCCGGTCGAGAAGTTCGTCGTGTTGCCGAGCGCCATCGTCGCCGCGGCCGAGAATCCCGCGAAGGTCGGTGACCGGTACTTGACCGAATTGTTGTACGGCACGTTGCCGGTCGCGGCGAGCCCGTCGATGTTGCCGGGGTGGAACGCGTACCAGCTCATCGCGAGGTAGGCCGTGCTGAGCGGATCGAGATAGTCGAACGACAGCGGCGTCTGGCGGCCGAGCGTCAGCGTGCCGTAGCGTTCCGAGCCGAGGCCGACGAAGGCCGCGCGGTTCCAGATCGTGTTCGCGGTCGCGAACTGGCCATTGTTCGTATAGAAGCCGTTTTCGAGCTGGAAGATCGCCGACAGGCCGTCGCCGAGGTCTTCCTTGCCCTTCAGGCCCCACCGGTCGGGCTGCGTATTGCCCTGGATCATCGCCCACTTCGCATGGCCGCCGACGTTGTTCACGTAGGCGACACCCGCATCCATGCTGCCGTACAGCACCACGCTGCTCTGCGCCCACGCGCCCGACGCGGCGCCCAATCCGATCACTGCTGCTGCTACCGCATGCTTGACCATTTGATCTCCTGAATCTCCAACCTGATGAAAACGTGCCGTGGCGGCACGCGCGGGAACGGCCGGCCGTCGCGCGCGTTCGCCATCGAGCGGGCATTCGTATGTTCCATATAAGGAACGATGTGCCTCTGATGGAATGGAGTATAGAGGCGTCCCGAAGCGTATCAAAAATAATTTTTTCGGGACGGATGGGTTTCTGGCCGATGCCCGGCGTCGGGCCGCGAAGCCCGTGTAAACCCGGTAAATCCCCGTCAGATAACAAAAAATTTCATTTGATGAGATAGGCGAACGTGATCGTCGACCCGGCGGTCGGTGTTTTCCCTAGGGCGTACACCTTTTTGTTTTACTCGTGGAAAGTCACTCTTATAATCACCATCCATAAACTGCTGTTCCGAATATGGAACAAATCGGAACAAACCGAGAGTCGATCAGAAGGAAGGGTGTGAGATGTCTGAACAATGGGTTTGCGCCGGGCACGCCGGCGCGCTGTCGGAAGACACGCCGATCGAGTTCAAGCGGACCGACGGCGTCGAAATCGGGATCTACCGCGTCGGCGACGACGTGTATGCGCTCGAGAACGTGTGCCCGCATGCGTACGCGCTGCTGACGCAGGGGTTCGTCGACGAAGGCACGGTCGAGTGCCCGCTGCACGAGGCCGTGTTCGACATCAAGACGGGCGAATGCCTGAAGGGTCCGGGCGGACGCGCACTGAAGCAGTACGCGGTGCGGCTCGCCGGCGAGGAAATCCAGATCAAGGTGGAGTGACATGAAAGAAGCGACTGTGAATTTCAATCCCTTCCTGAAGCCGTGGGTGGCGCCGCAGCCGAACAACGTCGCGGGCAAGGGGCAGATCGAGATCCCCGGCCAGGTCGAGAACCTGGTCTGGCAGAACCGCAAGGCCGCACCGACCCAGTACGAAAACGACCTCGGCGATGCGCTCGAACGCGTGTTCGAAGCCGGCGCGGTCGAGCTGGACGAGGTCGTCGCGGGCCTGAACCGCATCGGCTTCCGCGCGCCGGACGGCACGGTATGGACACCTGAGCGCTTCCGCGCCGAAATGGCCTCGCTCGCGGAATGACCGCCTGAGCGCCGACCGCCGACCGACGACAACCGCATCCGGAGCACACTGATGACGTCCCCCGAACAACACGCAGCACAACACGACCCGGTCCGTGCCTATCTCGACCGCGGCATCAAGAACTACTGGTATCCCGTCGCGCCGAGCTGGCAGGTGTCGAATGCACCGGTCGGCCTCACGCGCCTGTCCGAGCAGATCGTGCTGTGGCGCGATCACGACGGCAAGGTCCACGCGCTCGAGGATCGCTGCCCGCACCGCGGTGCACGCCTGTCGCTCGGCTGGAACCTCGGCGGCAACATCGCCTGCTGGTATCACGGCATCGAAGTCGATGGCGGCGGCACGGTCAACCGCGTGCCGGCCGTATCGAACTGTCCGCTCGAAGGCACGAAGTGCGTGAAGTCGTATCCGGTCGAGGAGAAGGCCGGCGCGATCTTCCTGTGGTTCGGCGACGAAGCGCACGGCGAGCCGGCGCCGCTGAACCTGCCCGAGGAACTGGTCGACGACGCATACGGCCACTTCCTGTGCGTGTCGAACTGGAAGTGCAATTACCAGTACGCGATCGACAACGTGATGGATCCGATGCACGGCGCGTACCTGCATGCCACGTCGCACTCGATGGCCGAAGGCGACAAGCAGGCCGACATGCGCGTGCGCAAGACGGAAACGGGCCTGATGTTCGAGAAGATCGGCCAGCGCGACGTGAACTTCGACTGGGTCGAGCTCGGTGAAACGGGCTGCCTGTGGATGCGCCTCGCGATCCCGTACAAGCAGAAGTTCGGCCCGGGCGGCAACTTCGGGATCATCGGCTTCGCGACGCCGGTCGACGGCGACAACTGCCAGGTCTACTTCTGGCGCACCCGCAAGGTCAGCGGCTGGCAGCGCGACGTGTGGCGCTTCATGTACCGCAACCGCCTCGAGGGCCTGCACTGGGACGTGCTCGAGCAGGACCGCTATGTCCTCGAAAGCCTCGCGCCGAATGCGCGCGATCACGAATACCTGTACCAGCACGACGTCGGCATGACGCGCGTGCGCCGGATGCTGCGCACGCGTGCGCAGGAGCATCTCTCCGCGCTCGACGCGTATCGCGCGGCGCAGGCGCAGGCCGCATCGGAGCCGGCAAATGGCTGAGCGCGCTCCGGTCGTGTCGCTCGCGGGGCGCCGCGTGCTCGTCACGGGCGGCGCGCGCGGGCTTGGCGCGGCGTTCGTGAAGGCGCTCGTCGAAGCGGGCGCGCAGGTCGCGTTTGGCGACGTGCTGGCCGATGAAGGCCGCGCGCTTGCCGCGCAACTCTCCGCAGCCGGCCATGTCGCGCATTGCTTCGCACTCGATCTTGCCGATCCGGCGAGCGTCACCGCATTCGTCGCGCAGGGCGCGGCGGCGCTCGGCGGCATCGATGCGCTGATCAACAACGCGGCGATCACGAACTCGGGCGGCAAGCTGTCGACCGAGCTCGACGTGTCGACCTGGGACGCCGTGATGAACGTGAACGTGCGCGGCCTGTGGCTCGTCAGCAATGCGGCGCTGCCGTATCTCGCGCAGTCGGGCCGCGGCGCGATCGTGAACCTTGCATCGGACACCGCGCTGTGGGGCGCGCCGAAGCTGCTCGCGTACGTCGCGAGCAAGGGCGCGGTGATCGCGATGACGCATGCGCAGGCACGCGAGTTCGGCGCGCACGGCGTGACGGTCAACGCGATCGCGCCGGGGCTCACCGAAGTCGAGGCGACGGCCTACGTGCCGGCCGAGCGCCACGCGTTCTACATGCAGGGCCGCGCGCTGACGCGTGCGCAGGTGCCCGACGACGTGACGGGCCCCGTGCTGTTCCTGCTGTCGGACGGCGCGCGCTTCGTGACGGGTCAACTGCTGCCGGTGAACGGCGGCTTCGTGATGAATTGATTGAATTGAAGTTTTCACTCTGATGAAGGAGAGGACGATGGCGGACGCCGATCTCGAACGCAAGTCGTGGGACCAGCCGGAAGGCGCAAGCTTCAACGACTGGATGGAAGGGCGCGTGGCGCGCTACGCAACCCGTCGCTACGACTGGGACGCACTGAAGTTCCAGGCCGACTACGACCCGAAGTACCGCCGTGCGCAGATGCGCTACGTCGGCACGGGCGGCACGGGCGTCGCGAAGGACGTCAACACGGTGCCGGCCGGCGGCTTCACGTTCTCGACGATGGTCATCCCGGCCGGCAACATCGGCCCGAGCCACATCCACATGGATGTCGAGGAAATCTTCTTCGTGCTGCGCGGCAAGATGAAGGTGATCTGCGAGCGTGACGGCGAGACGTGGGAAGCGATCCTCGGCGAGCGCGACCTGATCTCGGTGCCGCCGGGCGTGTATCGCACGGAAATCAACATCGGCGAGGAAGATGCGCTGATGTGCGTGATGCTCGGTTCGCCGAAGCCGGTCACGCCGACCTATCCGCCCGATTCGCCGCTCGCGAAGATCAAGCGCTGAGACGGAGCGGGTAAAGCAATGAGTGTCATCGACAAACGTGAACGCGACCGCACCGCGGCGTTCGCCGCGCTGCTCGGGCAGTTTCCCGAACAGCGTTGCGCGGCCGGCGCGGCGGGCACGATCGGTTATCGCGAAGCCGGCGCGCAGCATGCGGGCCGTGCATTGCCCGTCGTGCTGCTGCACGGCATCGGCTCGGGCGCCGCATCGTGGGTCCGCCAGCTCGACGCGCTCGGCGCATCGCGGCGCGTGCTCGCGTGGGATGCGCCCGGTTACGGCGTGTCGACGCCGGTGCAAGGCGCGTCGCCGGCCGCCGCCGATTACGCGGCATCGCTGAACGCGTGGCTCGAGGCACTCGGCATCGAACGCTGCGTGCTGGTCGGTCATTCGCTCGGCGCGATCGTCGCGGGCGGTCTCGCCCGCGTGATGCCCGCGCGGATCGCCGGCCTGCTGCTGGTGTCGCCCGCGGGCGGCTACGGCAGCGCACCGGCTGAAACGCGCGAATCGCGCCGCGACGCGCGGCTCGCGCTGCTCGCCGAACTCGGCCCGGCCGGGCTCGCCGAGCAGCGCAGCGGCAACATGCTGTCCGGTTTCGCGAGCGAGGATGCGCGGGCGTGGGTGCGCTGGAACATGGCGCGCATCGTGCCGGCCGGCTACGCGCAGGCCACGCATCTGCTTGCGAATGCCGATCTCGCAACGGATCTCGCCGGCTTTCGCGGCCGCACGGCCGTGGCCGTCGGTGCGAACGACGCGATCACGCCGCCCGCTGCATGCGAGCGGATCGCCGCGGCCGCGCACGTCGAGCTGCAGGTGATTCCGCAAGCAGGCCATGCCGGCTACGTGGAAGCACCGGCCGTCTATTCCGCACTGATCGACACGTTCTGCCGTCAGTGCGACCTACAGCGGGGACTGGCATGAACGAACCGCTGCAACAACCCGAGCAGGAAAACGGCAAGGCCGAAGCCAGCTACGTGGTCCCCGGCCTCGAACGCGGGTTGCGGATTCTCGCCGAATTCTCGCCGCGCGAGCCCGTGCTCGGCGCACCCGAATTGTCGAAACGGCTCGGCATTCCGCGCACGACGGTGTTCCGTCTGCTGCAGACGCTCGAATCGCTCGGCTTCCTCGAGCGCGCGGACAAGGATCGCAACTACAAGCTCGGCATCGCCGTGCTGCGGCTCGGCTTCGAATACCTGAGCTCGCTGGAGCTGACCGATCTCGGCCTGCCGGTGATCGAGAGCCTGCGCGACGCGACCGGCTTCACGACGCACATCGTGATCCGCGACGGCCGCGACGTGGTGTTCGTCGCGAAGGCGCAGAGCCAGGCGCCGGTGTTCAGCTCGATCCGCGTGAACGTCGGCACGCGCTTGCCCGCGCATGCGACGACACACGGCCACGTGCTGATGGGCGACCTGTCGCTGAAGGAACTGCATGCGCTGTATCCGGAAGGCGCGCTGAACCGGATGACGAACGCAACGCCGGAAACGGTCGACGCGCTGTATGAAGTGATCCGCGAGGATGCGCTGCGCGGCTACGGCGTCAGCAATTCGTCGTTCGAGCGCGGCATCTCGGTGGTCACCGCGCCGGTGCGCAACGAGACGCAGAAGATCGTCGCGTGCATCACGGTGACGGTGCCGAGGCCGGAGATCGACGCGGCGCTGATCGCGGACGGCCTGATCGACAAGGTGCAGCGCGCGGCGGCGGAACTGTCGCGGCGGCTCAATTACCGCTCGGATGACGAGCACACGTTTCTCAAGGCTTTAGGACTCCGATGATCCAGATCGATCTGACCGGGCAGGTGGCGGTGGTGACGGGCGGTTCGTCCGGCATCGGCCTCGCGACCGCCGAACGGTTCCTGCAGGCGGGCGCGTCGGTCGCGATTTGCGGCCGCGACAGCGAGCGCCTCGCGCGCGCCGAAGCGATGCTCGTTGAAAAGTATCCGGGCGCGCAACTGCTCGCCGCGCGCTGCAACGTGCTCGACGAAGCCGATGTGGCTGCGTTCGCGCAAGCCGTATCGACGCGCTTCGGCCGTGCCGACATGCTGGTCAACAACGCCGGCCAGGGCCGCGTGTCGACCTTCGCCGACACGACCGACGACGCGTGGCGCGAAGAACTCGAACTGAAGTATTTCAGCATCATCCGCCCGACGCGCGCGTTCCTGCCGCTGCTGCGCGACGCGCAGGCGCCGACGATCACCTGCGTGAACTCGCTGCTCGCGCTGCAGCCCGAGCCGCACATGGTCGCGACGTCGTCGGCGCGCGCGGGCGTGCTGAGCCTCGTGAAGTCGCTCGCGACCGAACTTGCGCCGCAGCGCATCCGCGTGAACTCGATCCTGATCGGCATCGTCGAGTCGGGCCAGTGGCGCCGGCGTTACGAAACGCAGTCGCAGTCCGGCGAAAGCTGGGAGGACTGGACGGGCGCGATCGCCCGCACGAAGAACATTCCGCTGAACCGCTTCGGCAAGCCTGACGAGGCCGCCTGGGCACTCTTTTATCTCGCAACGCATCTGTCGTCGTACACGACGGGCAGCCATATCGACGTTTCTGGAGGCTTTGCACGCCATGTCTAAAAAAACCACGGTTGGCGAGCTGATTGCCGCCTTTCTCGAGCAGTGCGGCGTGAAGACCGCATTCGGTGTCATCTCGATCCACAACATGCCGATCCTCGACGCGATCAACTCGCGCGGCAACATCCGGTATGTCGGTGCACGCGGCGAAGCCGGCGCCTTGAACATGGCCGACGGCCTGGCCCGCGTGTCGGGCGGCCTCGGCGTCGCGTTCACCAGCACGGGCACGGCGGCGGGCAACGCGGCCGGCGCGATGGTCGAGGCGCTGACGGCCGGCACCGCGCTGCTGCACGTCACGGGGCAGATCGAGACGCCGTACCTCGACCAGGATCTCGCGTATATCCACGAAGCGCCGGACCAGCTGTCGATGCTGCATTCGATCTCGAAGGCCGCGTTCCGCGTGCGCACCGTCGAAACCGTGCTGCCGACGATCCGCGAAGCCGTGCGCGTCGCGCAGACGGCGCCGACGGGCCCCGTGTCGGTCGAGATTCCGATCGACATCCAGGCCGCTGAAATCGAATGGCCGGAAGACCTCGCACCGGCACACGTCGCGGTGCGCGAGCACGACACCGCCCGCGTCGCGAAGCTCGCCGACGCACTGGCGGCCAAGCGCCGCCCGCTGCTGTGGCTCGGCGGCGGCGCGCGCCACGCACGCGAGGAAGTCGAACGCCTCGTGAAGCTCGGCTTCGGCGTCGTGACGAGCGTGCAGGGCCGCGGCGTGCTGCCGGAAGATCACCCGGCGACGCTCGGCGCGTTCAACGTGCATGCGTCCGTCGAAGCGTTCTACAAGACCTGCGATGCGCTCGTCGTGGTCGGCTCGCGCCTGCGTGGCAACGAAACGCTGAAGTACAAGCTCGCGCTGCCGCAGCCGCTGTTCCGCATCGACGCCGATGCGCTCGCCGACAACCGCGGCTATCGCAACGAGCTGTTCGTGCATGGCGATTCGAAGCGCGTGCTGGCCGAGCTGGCCGACCAGCTCGAAGGCCGCCTGTCGGTCGATCCGCAGTTCGCGGCCGATCTCGCGGCCGCCCGCGAGCAGGCGGTGGCCGACGTGTCGAAGGGCCTCGGGCCGTACAAGCAGCTCGTCGACACGCTGCAGGGCGCCGTGGGCCGCGACTACAACTGGGTGCGCGACGTGACGATCTCGAACAGCACGTGGGGCAACCGCCTGCTGAAGATCTTCGAGCCGCGCTCGGGCGTGCATGCGCTCGGCGGCGGCATCGGCCAGGGCATCCAGATGGGCATCGGCGCGGCGCTGGCGGATGCGGCCGCGAAGACGGTCTGCCTCGTCGGCGACGGCGGCCTGATGGTCAACGTGGGCGAGCTCGTCACGGCCGTGCAGGAAAACGCGAACGTGATGATCGTGCTGATGAACGACCAGTGCTACGGCGTGATCCGCAACATCCAGGACGCGCATTACGGTGGCCGCCGCTGCTTCGTGCAGCTGCATCAGCCCGATTTCGCGCAGTTCTGCGCGAGCTTCGGCCTCACGCACTACCGGATCTCGTCGCTCGACCAGGCAGAAGCGATCGTGCGCGAAGGGATGGCGAAGGCTGGCCCGGTGATGGTCGAGGTCGACATGCTGTCGGTCGGCGCGTTCGCGTCGAACTTCGCAGGCCCGCCGGTCAAGAAGGAAGAGCCGTCGGAGCGCCAATATGCTTAACGGCCAAAAGCGGGCTCACGCACCCGTCGACGTCGCGATGATCGGCTTCGGTGCGATCGGCGCGGCCGTGTACCACGCGGTCGAGCACGACGCGTCGCTGCGCGTCGCGCACGTGATCGTGCCGGAACACCAGCGCGCGGCGGTGCAGGGCGTGCTGGGCGGCACGGTGGAGGTCGTGTCGTCGGTCGACGCACTGGCCCGCCGCCCGGAGTTCGCGCTCGAATGCGCGGGCCACAGCGCGCTCGTCGATCACGTCGTGCCGTTGCTGAAGGCCGGCACCGATTGCGCGGTCGCGTCGATCGGCGCGCTGTCCGATCTCGCGCTGCTCGACGTGCTCGCACAGGCGGCCGACGAGGGCGACGCGACGGTCACGCTGCTGTCCGGTGCGATCGGCGGGATCGACGCGCTGGCGTCCGCGAAGCAGGGCGGCCTCGACGAAGTGCTGTACGTGGGCCGCAAGCCGCCGCTCGGCTGGCTCGGCACGCCCGCCGAGGCACTCTGCGACCTGCGTGCGATGACCGGGGAAAAGGTGATCTTCGAAGGCAGCGCGCGTGATGCCGCGCGCCTGTATCCGAAGAACGCGAACGTCGCGGCCACCGTTGCGCTCGCCGGCCTCGGCCTCGACGCGACGCATGTGCGCCTAATCGCCGATCCGGCGGTCGAGCGCAACGTGCACCGCATCACCGCGCGCGGCGCATTCGGCGAGATGTCGCTGGAAATGAGCGGCAAGCCGCTGCCCGACAACCCGAAGACGTCCGCGCTGACGGCATACAGCGCGATCCGCGCGCTGCGCAACCGCGCGGCCCGCTGCGTGATCTGACCGGGCCCTTGAAGGTCCGCCCGCGCCACGGCGAGGGCGGACGTGCAGAGACAGATTTGTGGGACTTGTGACATGACTCCTTTCGATACGAGCCTCGTACCCGACGGCAACATCCTGATCGGCGGCGAATGGCGGCGCGGCCGTGGCGCGCCTTACGCGAGCATCTATCCGGCCGACCAGTCGCTGAACATGGAAGTGTCGACCGCGAATGCGGACGACGCGGCCGAAGCCGTCGTGGCTGCCGACGCCGCGTGGCGCCGCGCCGACTGGGCCGGGTTGAAGCCGCACCTGCGCGCGCAGGTGCTGTATCGCATCGCCGATCTGATCATGCAGCGCCACGAGGCGCTCGCGAACCTGCAGCGCCGCGACAACGGCAAGCCGATCGGCGAGACGCGCGTGCTGGTGGCGAGCGCCGCGAACACGTTCCGTTATTTCGCGGCGTGCCTCGAGACGCTCGACGAGGAACTGACGCCGTCGCGCGGCGATTACCTGACGATGAGCGTGTACGAGCCGATCGGCGTGATCGCGGCGATTACGCCGTGGAATTCGCCGATCGCGTCCGATGCGCAGAAGCTCGCGCCGGCGCTGGCGGGCGGCAACGCGGTGGTGCTGAAGCCGGCCGAAGTCACGCCGCTCGTGTCGCTCGCGCTGGCGCGCATCTGCGAGGAAGCGGGCGTGCCGAAGGGCGTGCTGAGCGTGCTGCCGGGCAAGGGTTCGGTGATCGGCGACGTGCTCGTGCGTCATCCGCTGGTGAAGAAGGTGTCGTTCACGGGCGGCACCGAAGTGGGCCGCGGCATCGCGCGCATCGCGGCCGAGAAGCTGATGCCGGTGTCACTCGAACTGGGCGGCAAGTCGCCGACGATCGTATGCGACGACGCCGATCTCGACCACGCAGTCAACGGCGTGCTGTACGGCATCTTCAGCTCGTCGGGCGAAGCGTGCATCGCGGGCTCGCGGCTGTTCGTGCAACGTTCGGTGTACGACGAATTCATGAAGCGTTTGGTGGCCGGCGCACGCAAGCTGCGCGTGGGCGACCCGACGCGGCCCGACACGCAGATGGGGCCGCTGATTACCGCAAAGCATCGCGAATCGGTGGAGCGCTACGTGGCGCTCGGTCTCGAGGAAGGCGGCCGCCTGCTGTGCGGCGGCGAACGGCCATCGGGCGACGGGCGCGAGCACGGCTTCTTCTATCAGCCGACGATTCTCGAAGGCCTGCCGAACAGCGCGCGCATCTGCCAGGAAGAAATTTTTGGCCCAGTGCTCGTCGCGATGCCGTTCGACGACGAAGCGTCGCTGATCGCGCAGGCGAACGACAGCGTGTTCGGCCTGGCGGCCGGCATCTGGACGCGCGACTACAAGCGCGCCTGGCGCCTCGCGCGTGCGCTGGAAACGGGCACCGTCTGGATCAACACGTACAAGCTGTTTTCGATCTCCACGCCGTTTTCGGGCTGGAAGGAGAGCGGGATGGGGCGCGAGAAGGGGCGTCTCGGCATCCGCGAGTACATGCAGCAGAAGAGCCTCTACTGGGGCTTGAACGACGCGCCGCTGCCGTGGGCGAACTGAGCGAAGGGGAATGACGCAATGAGCATTTTGGGAATCGAGCAGATCACGTACGGCGTCGACGACCTCGCGACCTGCCGGCGCTTTTTCGCCGACTGGGGGATGAAGGAAGTCTCGCACGACGACGCGCGCGCACGCTTCGAGACGCTGAACGGCTGCACCGTGCTGGCGGTCAAGGCCGACGATCCGGCGCTGCCGCCTGCGTTCGAGGCGGGCCCGACGCTGCGTGAAGTCACGTGGGGCGTCGCGACGCAGCAGGAACTCGACGCGCTGCGCACGAAGCTCGCCGGCCAGCCCGGTTATTACGCGCAGGACGACGCGGTCGGCTGCATCGACCCGAACGGGATGGCGATCCGCATCGAAGTCACGCGCAAGCGCGCACTCGATATCACGGGCTCGCCGTCGAACGTGTGGGGCCAGACGCTGCGCGTCGACCAGCCGAGCCCGATCTATGCGCGCGCGGAGCCGGTCGAGGTCGGGCATGTCGTGTTCTTCACGAACTGCCTCGATGCGCAGGAAAAGTTCTACCACGAGCTGCTGGGCTTCGAGACGTCCGACCGTTACCCGGGCCGCGGCGCGTTCATGCGCTGCGCGCCGCACGGCGGCCACCACGACCTGTTCCTGCTCGCACTGCCGAATGGCAAACGCGGCTTGAACCACGTCGCGTTCACCGTGCGTGACATCCACGAGGTGTTCGGCGGCGGCATGCACATCGACCGCTGCGGCTGGGAAACGCAACTCGGCCCGGGCCGTCATCCGGTGTCGTCCGCGTACTTCTGGTACTTCCAGAACCCGGCCGGCGGCCTGATCGAGTACTACGCGGACGAAGACGTGCTGACGCCCGAGTGGCAGCCGCGCGAATTCGAGCCGGGCCCGACCGTGTTCGCCGAATGGGCCGTCGACGGCGGCCTTGACGGCAACACGCGCCGGCAGAAGAACGCGAAGGCGCCGGAAGGCAAGTTCATGACGGAGCGAAAATCGTGAGCGAAGAGAACGCACAGGAGCCGGCCGCGCCCGGCACGGTCGTCGTGATCGGCGGCGGCCAGGCCGCCGGCTGGGTGTTGAAGACGCTGCGCGCGGAAGGCTTTGCGGGCCGCCTCGTGATGATCGCGGATGAACCGCATTTGCCGTACGAGCGTCCGCCGTTGTCGAAGGCCGTGCTGGCCGGCGACGCCGACATCGAAACCGTGCGCGTCGTGCGTCCTGACGAATTCGACGCGCTGAACGTGGAAGCATGGCAGCCGGAACGCGCCGCATCGATCGACCGCGCGCGCCGCGTCGTGACAACCGAAAGCGGCCGCGAGATCGAATACGACCGTCTCGTGATCGCGACCGGCGGCACGTCGCGCCGCTTGCCGGACGCGCTCGTGAGGACCCCGAACCTGCATTACCTGCGCACGCTCGACGAAGCAGCCGCGCTCGGCGAGAAGCTGCGTGCGAGCCGGCGCGTGCTCGTGATCGGCGGCGGCTGGATCGGCCTCGAGGTCGCGGCGACCGCGCGCAAGCTCGGCGTCGAAGCGGTGGTCGTCGAAGGCGCGCCGCGGCTGTGCGGCCGCTCGGTGCCGCAGATCGTGTCCGACTTCCTGCTCGACCTGCATCGTTCGAACGGCGTCGACGTACGCCTCGGCGCGGCGCTTGCTTCGCTCGACGCGCAGCCGGACGACGCGTCGAAGGTGCGTGCAACGCTCGCCGACGGTACGACGATCGACGCCGATTTCGCGGTGGCCGGCATCGGCCTCGCGCTGAACGCGTCGCTCGCGAGCGATGCGGGGCTGGCGATCGACGACGGCATCGTCGTCGACGAATTCGGCGCGACGAGCGACCCGGCGATCTTCGCGTGCGGCGACGTCGCGAACCATCACAACGGCTGGCTGAAGCGGCGCGTGCGGCTCGAATCATGGGCCAACGCGCAGAACCAGGCGATCGCGGCCGCGAAAGCCGTGCTCGGCGTGCGAGCGCCGTACGCGGAGATTCCGTGGTTCTGGTCCGATCAGTACGACGTGAACCTGCAGATCCTCGGTGATCTGCCGGCCGATGCGCAGCTCGTCGTGCGCGGCGATCTTGCCGCGCGCCGCGCGACGCTGTTTTTCGTGGGCGAAGGACATGTGAGAGGTGTCATCGCCGTCAACAACGCACGTGAGCTGAAACTCGCGCGCAAGTGGATGAACCAGGGCCGGGCAGTGGATACGGAAGCCCTGGCAGACACGAGCAAGACACTGGCCTGACCGGGCGACGAGACACAGGAGACACCCCGCATGAGCACTTTCGACAACGTCGTGGCCGGTCGCGCCACGATGGAAGCTGCCGCCTCCACGCCCGGCGCGATCATCGCGCGGCTCGAGCGGCTTCCCGCCAACGCGATGCAGATCCGCGCGCGTGTGCTGATCGGCACCGCGACGTTCTTCGACGGCTTCGACGTGATCACGATCGCGGCGACGCTGCCGCTGCTGATTCATAAATGGGGGCTGTCGCCGACGCAGATCGGCATGCTGATCGCGTCCGGCGCGATCGGCCAGCTGATCGGCGCCTTCCTGTTTCCCGCGCTGGCGGAGAAGCACGGCCGCGTGAAGGCGATCGCGTGGAGCTCGGCCGTGATCGGCATCACGAGCATCGCGTGCGGCTTCGCGCCGACCTTCGAGATCTTCGTGCTGCTGCGGATTCTGCAGGGCCTGGGCCTGGGCGGCGAGTTGCCGGTCGCGGCGACGTACATCAACGAGATCACGCGTGCGCATGGCCGCGGCCGCTTCGTGCTGCTGTACGAGATCGTGTTCCCGATCGGCCTGCTCGTGTCGATGGCGCTCGGTGCGTGGCTCGTGCCGCGCTTCGGCTGGGAAATCATGTACTTCGTCGGCGGGCTGCCGCTGATCCTGTCGCTCGTGCTCACGCGCCTCGTGCCGGAATCGCCGCGCTGGCTCGCGTCGCGCGGGCGGCTCCCGGAAGCCGGGCGGGCGGTCGGCGTGTTCGAAGCATCGGTGCGCGGCGAGCTGCCGCCGGTCACGCAGGCAGCGGCGTTCGACGAGATGGTGCGCCAGCATCCGAAGCGCAAGATGAGCGACCTGTTCAGCGCCGCATATCGCAAGCGCACGCTCGCGGTGGCGACGTTGTGGGCGACCTGCGGATTCATCCAGTACGGGCTGTCGACGTGGCTGCCGACGATCTACAAGAACTTCTATCACGCGCCGCTGCAGCTCGCGCTGAACCTCGCGGTGATCGGCTCGGTGATGGGGGTGCTCGGGTCGCTGGCGTCGGCGCTGCTCGTCGACAAGCTCGGCCGCAAGCCGGTGATCGTGTGGTCGTTCGTGCTGTGCGCGCTGTCGCTGGCGTTTGCGGGCTTCTATCACGCGTCGTCGGTGTACGTCGTGTCGATCTTCTGCTCGCTGTCGCTCGGGTTGATGGCGTCGGGGTTCATTACCGCGTACGTCTATACGCCGGAGCAGTATCCGACGAGTATCCGCGCGTCGGGCTGCGGGCTCGGCAGCGCATGGCTGAAGATCGCGTCGTTCGTCGCGCCGATGGTGGTGCCGCACGCGATCATCGGCGGCAATCTCGCGCCGGCGTTCTACCTGATCGGCATCGTGCCGCTGATCGCGGCCCTGACCGTGCACTTCGTCGGGATCGAGACGAAGGGCAAGGTGCTCGAAGCGCTTGAAGCGTAAGCGCTGGCGGCGGTAACGGATGAAGTGAAACGGCCCGGGCGATGCTCGGGCTTTTTTGTCTGGCGGCGATCGGGGTGCCGCGCCGGGGCGGGGCGTGCGAACGCGTGCAATGGCCGACTTGCGGCTCGCGTGTTCTAATTCACGATCCTGTTTTTCGACCGACCGTCGCCATGCCTTTGTTCGAACCCGTCACGCTGGATACGTCCCGCCTCGTCCTGCGGCCGCTTCGCGACGCCGACGCGCCGACTTTCTTCGAGATCTGGTCCGATGCGGAAGCGATGCGCTATTTCTCGTTCTCGCCGATGACGCATATCGAACAGGCCGAGGCGCGCGTCGCACGCAACGTGCAGACGTCCGCGAGCGGGGAGAGCCTGACCTGCGTGCTCGAACTGCGGGAAACCGGCGAAGCGCTCGGCGAATGCGTGCTGTTCCACGCGAACGCGCCATGCCGGCGCGCCGAGATCGGCTTCAGCCTGCGGCGCGCGTTCTGGCGCGGCGGATATATGCGCGAAGCGGCGTCGGCCATGATCGACCATGCCTTCGGCACGCTGCGGCTGAACCGGCTCGAGGCCGATATCGATCCGCGCAACGCCGCGTCCGCGGGGCTGCTCGAACGGCTGGGCTTCGTGCGGGAAGGGCTGCTGCGCGAACGCTGGATCGTCGGCGACGAAGTGTCGGACAGCGCGCTGTACGGGTTGCTGGCGAGCGATCGCCGCTGATGCGGCGGCAGCGGCGGATCATTGCGCGGCAGGAACGATCGCGCACGCGTTGATGCAACGACGCGGGGCAATCGGGGTCGGCCCGCCAGGTTCGACTTGGCGGCCGGCCGATGAGGGTGTATTCACAACTTCGCGAGCCAGCCCTCGACCTTGTCTTTCCCGCGCAGCGTTGCAACCCATCGATCGGGCAACGCTTGTTCGCCGTACAGCGCGCCGGCGAGGCCACCTGCGATGGCCGCGGTCGTATCCGTGTCGTTGCCGAGCGCGATCGCGCGCTTCACGCAGTCCTCATAGCTGCCCGTGGACAGCAGACAATGGATCGCGGACCAGAAACTGTCGACCACATAACCCGATCCTTGCGGCGCGTCGAAGCGGCCGTCGAGCACGATCTTCAGTTCGATTTCGTCGGCCGTGCCTTCGTAGCGCGCGAGCAGTTCGTCCTCTGCCGCGCGCACCGCATCGGGCGCGGGCTGGCCATCGACGATCCTCAGCGCCGTCAGGCAATAGAGCGCGCAGCAAAGCTGCGAACGCACGTGGCCATGCGTGACGACGCTCTGCTTGTGCGCGAGCCGGATCGCGTCGTCATACGACGCGGCGACGATCACGACGGGCAAGCAGCGCATCAGCGAGCCGTTGCCGTTGTCGCGCTCGTCGCGGGGCCCGGCCGCTGCGGGCGCGGCGCCGGCCGCCAGTGCATGGAATGCGCGTTGCGTCTGCAGGCCGACGTCGAATACGCGGCCGTCCGGCGTGAATGCGCCGCGGTGAAACCAGTCCAGCAGGTTGCCGGCGAACGTATCGAGATTCAGGTCGTGCTCGCGCAGCAGTGCGTCGAGCAGCGCGAGCGCCTGCGCACCGTCATCGCTCCAGGTGCCGGGCGGTACGCCGTCGTGCGCGCGGGCGAAGCCCGGCGGCGGGGTCATGTCGATCGCTGCAGGCGGCGGAATCGAAGCGGCGTCGTGGAATTCGTACGGCACGCCGAGCGCGTCGCCGATCAGCAGGCCAAGCAGGCCGCCGCGCAGGCGGGATCGTCGGTTCGGAATCGGTGTCATCGAAAGGAGTTCGGGTTGGGACGGCTTGCGTCGTGGAAGACCGTGTACAAGACCTTGAGCTGAGCCCCGTCATTATGCAGTCGCCGCCAATTGGCGTACTTTTCCGACTATCCGCCGGGCGCCTTCGCGCGGTGGCGGCCGCAGTCGTCGTTGAAACGACCCGCGATGATTACGTCAACGCTCGCCCGGCCGCCACGTCGACAGGCACTTCGCGCTCCAGTGCTTTGGCGGCGAGTTCCCCGACCCAGTCTGCCTCGGAGGGATCGACGACGCCATATTGGGCCGGCGGAAAAAAAGCATGGTGGTGAGCCGCCGCAGTCAGGCGCTCGCATTCGGCGCGAGACAGCAGATAGGACGTCACGGTCAATGGCGCCGCCGGTCCACTCCATCTCAATCCGATGCGGATAGGGGTGCGTGGCGCAAATGCGATTGCCAATTCTCGCCCCGGGATCAACCGTTTCGTCTCCGAGGGGAACGTTGGCGGCCCGTACCAGCTGTCTGCCGCAATTAGCTGATCCAGCACCAGCCAATGACCGACGGACGTTCGGGCCAGGATCCACTGCCTTACTCGGGCCCTGCTGGATCTGAGCTCGCCGTCGATCCATTCCTCGACGTAGAGGGGTTCCGGATCGTAGTCGTCCGACCACACGATGATTGCCGAACATAGCGTATGGCGCTCCAATTCGACATGCCCGTTGGACGGCATTTCTCGCCAGTACCGCTGTCGGGTACCGTACGTCGCGACGCACCAGTTCAGGCCGATCCACGCTGCGATGAAGAGCGCCGTGACCCATATGACGGTGACGACTGTTCCGTCAACCGCACGATCCATATCAAAGGCCGGATCGACCATTCCGCGGTATGCAAGTATGCCCAGCAAATACGTGAGCACCGGGATCACAGGCCCGAATACGACCGGCAACATCAGAATGGCGAGCCAGTTTCGGACATGCACGCTCCCCGCCGACTTGGCGCGCGCACGCTCCTCATCGCTCATCGCCGCGATTTCCCGCGCGGCAATGTCGTCGCTCGGGGTGTGGAACCGCTCGTAATCATTCTCGTATTGGGACATTCGACGGGCGTTTGGTGAAAGGGAGGGCGAGAAAGCAGGGGTTGCTTCGAGAAACGGATTCTTGCATACGTCAGGGTCTGCTTACATGCGGAACGCATGTGCGGTCCGTATGCAAGCAGACCCTGGCCGATGTGCTGCGGCCGGTGCGAAATCCTGCCGCAGGGGCCCGTGTGCGCGGGCGTGCCGGCTGCGCGGTTCGCGGGCGAGTGGTTGGCCGTGTGACGCGTGCGCCGCGCCGGCCGGCGCGCGGGATTCTCGAGCGTGGATGACTTGCCGGATTCACGGGGTGAACGTACGCTTGGTCGATATCACGGTCCGCCCACAGGTTCTCGACCATGCAAGCTCATCCTCTGCGTCTTTCCCCCGGCGACGATTTGCGCGGCGCGATCGAGCACGCGTTGCGCGGCCACGCATCGCACGCGGCGTTCGTGATCCAGGGCATCGGCAGCCTGAGCGTCGCGCAGTTGCGTTTCGCCGGCGCGGACCAGCCGACCGAACTGCGCGGCGACCTCGAAATCCTGACGCTGGCCGGCTCGGTATCGCCGGACGGCGCGCATCTGCACATGTCGATCTCGGATTCGGCCGGCCGCGTGACCGGCGGCCACGTCGCGAGCGGCTGCGTGGTGCGCACGACGGCCGAGATTCTGCTCGTGCTGCTGCCCGCGCATCGTTTCTCGCGCGAAGCCGATGCGGGCACCGGCTTCAACGAACTGGTGATCCGCCGCGAGCCGGGCGGCGAGGGCGCGTGAATGCTGCGAAGCGGCGCTAGAATCGCCGGTCATTGGACGCATTGCCACCATTCACATTTCCGCGAGGCCGCCATCCATGGATGATTCCAAAATCGAACACAAGGTGTGGGAAATCGTGCGCACCTGGCTCGAGGGCGCGACGCCCGAGCAATGGCACCGGTTCGCCGCGCGTTCCAATTACGACGGCAACGGCCGCGCGCTGCGCTGGCTGCTCGACAACCGCAACATCGATCGCGCCACGGCGTTGCTGATCTACTGGAATCTCGGCGCCGCGTGGTTCGTGCAGTACGCGAACGAAAGCGACCTGGGAGACGCGTCGTATCAACTGGACACGTTCCGGCTGGCGCGTGAGGTCGAGCGGCGTTATGCCGACGGCTATTACGCCGATCACGGGATCTGGTTCGATCCACACGACTTCGAAGGCGCGGGTCCGAACGACTATCCGGACGTACCGGTCGTGCGGCCGGTGCCGGCGCTGATGCTGCAGCCGACGAACGGCCGCGAGATTGTCGATCTCGACGAGGAAGGGTACGACGAAGGCTTGCCGTTCGACGTCGTCGATCGGATTTCCGCGCTTTACGACTGACGAGGCCGGCACGGCCACCCGGCGCCGCATAAAAAAATGGCGCCGCGGGCATTCAGCCTGCGACGCCATTGCGTGGTGTGCTGCGACGTCGACCACCCGCCGCAGCCCGCTCCGCGTGCTTACATCTGCACGGTGTCGGCCACTTCCTTGAAGTCTTCGATCTGGTCGAAGTTCATGTACTTGTAGATCTGGTCGCCGTTCGCGTTGAGCACGCCCATGTCGGCCATGTACTCTTCCTTGGTCGGGATCTTGCCCAGACGCGAGCAGATTGCCGCCAGTTCCGCCGAGCCGAGATACACGTTCGTGTTCTTGCCGAGACGGTTCGGGAAGTTACGGGTCGACGTCGACATGACCGTCGCGCCTTCGCGCACCTGAGCCTGGTTACCCATGCACAGCGAGCAGCCCGGCATTTCGGTACGCGCACCGGCCGTGCCGAACACGCCGTAGTGGCCTTCTTCGGTCAGCTGCTTCTGGTCCATCTTGGTCGGCGGCGCGACCCACAGCTTGACCGGGATGTCGCGCTTGCCTTCGAGCAGCTTCGACGCGGCACGGAAGTGACCGATGTTGGTCATGCACGAGCCGATGAACACTTCGTCGATCTTCGCACCTGCGACGTCGGACAGCGTCTTCACGTCGTCCGGGTCGTTCGGGCATGCGACGATCGGCTCGTGGATGTCGGCAAGGTCGATCTCGATGACGGCCGCGTACTCGGCGTCCGCATCAGGCGACAGCAGTTGCGGGTCGGCCAGCCACTGTTCCATTGCCTGGATGCGGCGCTGCAGGCTGCGCGGATCCTGGTAGCCCTGCGCGATCATCCACTTCAGCAGCGTGATGTTGCTGTTGAGGTACTCGATGATCGGTTCCTTGTTCAGGCGCACCGAGCAACCGGCTGCCGAACGCTCGGCCGACGCATCCGACAGTTCGAACGCTTGCTCGACCTTCAGGTCGGGCAGGCCTTCGATTTCGAGGATGCGGCCGGAGAAGATGTTCTTCTTGCCTTGCTTGGCGACCGTCAGCATGCCTTGCTTGATCGCGTACAGCGGGATCGCGTTGACGAGGTCACGCAGCGTGACGCCCGGCTGCATCTTGCCCTTGAAGCGGACCAGCACCGATTCCGGCATGTCCAGCGGCATCGTGCCGGTGGCGGCCGCGAACGCGACCAGGCCCGAACCTGCCGGGAAGCTGATGCCGATCGGGAAGCGCGTGTGCGAATCGCCGCCGGTGCCGACGGTGTCGGGCAGCAGCATGCGGTTCAGCCACGAGTGGATCACGCCGTCGCCCGGGCGCAGCGCGATGCCGCCGCGCGTGCTGATGAAGTTCGGCAGCGTCTGGTGCGTCTTCACGTCGACCGGCTTCGGATAAGCGGCGGTGTGGCAGAACGACTGCATCACGAGGTCGGCCGAGAAGCCGAGGCACGCGAGATCCTTCAGTTCGTCGCGGGTCATCGGGCCCGTGGTGTCCTGCGAGCCGACCGAGGTCATCTTCGGTTCGCAGTACGTGCCCGGGCGCACGCCTTGGCCTTCCGGCAGACCGCATGCACGGCCGACCATCTTCTGCGCGAGCGAGAAGCCCTTGCCGCTGTCGGCCGGCTGGTGCGGCAGGCGGAACAGCGTCGACGGCGCGAGGCCCAATGCTTCACGTGCCTTCGCGGTCAGGCCGCGGCCGATGATCAGCGGAATGCGGCCGCCGGCGCGCACTTCGTCGAACAGCACGTCGGACTTGACCTGGAATTCGGCGATGACCTTGCCGTCCTTCAGCGCCTTGCCTTCGTACGGACGCAGTTCGACCACGTCGCCCATTTCCATCTGCGACACGTCGAGCTCGATCGGCAGCGCGCCGGCGTCTTCCATCGTGTTGTAGAAGATCGGGGCGATCTTGCCGCCGAGGCACACGCCGCCGAAGCGCTTGTTCGGCACGAACGGGATGTCTTCGCCGGTGAACCACAGCACCGAGTTGGTGGCCGACTTGCGCGAGGAGCCGGTGCCGACCACGTCGCCCACGTAGGCGACCAGGTGACCCTTTTCCTTCAGCGATTCGATGAACTTGACCGGGCCGCGCTTGCCGTCTTCTTCCGGCGTGATGCCCGGGCGTGCGTTCTTCAGCATCGCCAGTGCGTGCATCGGGATGTCCGGGCGGGTGGTGGCGTCCGGGGCCGGCGACAGGTCGTCGGTGTTGGTTTCGCCCGTCACCTTGAACACGGTGATGGTCAGGCTTTGCGGCACTTCCGGACGGCTCGTGAACCATTCGGCGTCGGCCCAGCTCTGCAGCACGGCCTTCGCGTGCGCGTTGCCCTTGTCGGCGAGTTCCTTGACGTCATGGAACTGGTCGAACATCAGCAGGGTTTTCTTCAGTGCGTCGGCGGCCACGGCAGCGACGGTTTCATCGGACAGCAGTTCGATCAGCGGCTGGATGTTGTAGCCGCCCAGCATCGTGCCGAGCAGTTCGGTCGCGCGTTCGCGCGAGATCAGCGGGCAGGCGGTCTCGCCCTTGGCCACGGCGGCCAGGAAGCCGGCCTTCACGCGGGCGGCTTCGTCGACGCCGGCAGGCACGCGATGGGTGATCAGGTCGAGCAGCGTCTGCTCTTCGCCGGCGGGCGGGTTCGTCAGCAGTTCCACCAGTTCGGCGGTCTGCTGAGCTGTCAGCGGCAGGGGAGGAATACCGAGCGCGGCGCGGGCGGCCACGTGAGCACGAAAGTTTTCAAGCATGGGGAGACCTGCTGATATTGCGTTTGAGGGGAAGGCCTTGCCGGCACTCCGGGGCTGTTCCAGACACTGCTTTGCAGCGGGATTCTAATCTCAATGATCTTTAACGTCAAATGTCTTATGTCTTATATAAGAGTTGATGGTCGAGACACGGGGAAGCGCGGTGGCACGGGGCGGCTGTGTTTGGAGGCGTGTTCCGGAGGCTCGGCTGGGTGCGGATGCGAGCAAGGTGTTCCGGGTGGTTCTGGCGAGGACCGCGGGAGGTGCGGAGGGCGGCGCGGTGCGCTACCGGTAACGCAGCCTCGGGAGCCCGGTTGCCGGCGGCGCATATATCTGCACAAGCACGCAAGAAACGTCACATATAGGCCGCGTTCGCGCGCCTACGCTCTATTTCACGCGACTTTCAATCAGATTTGAAAAGACGGAGCGGGCATCGGTGCGTGCCGCTTGCCTGTCAAGGAATGGCCTGGAAGGCCGCGAGCCCTTGAATCCAGTCGATCGAGCACATGCCGATGACGTCATGACGGTGTGCGCTATTTCCGCTTGGCGCGATACGCGTCGAGGTTCTTCCGCGCCTGCGCGCGGATTGCGCGTTGCACGAAAGGCGTCCAGCCGAGCAGGGCGCCTTTCAGCCCCAGCGCCTGACGCGTCCAGCGCCACAGGTCGAAGCTGTCGCGATGCTCGGCGATGCGTCCGTCGCGGAACCGGAACCGTGCGTCGATCCGGTTGACTACCATCCGGCCGGTCGCGGTGAAGCGGTACTGGGCGATCCACTCGGCGCGCCCGGCTTGTTGATCCGCGTCGACGTCGCCGAACGTCAATGAAAAATCCTGCGCACGCGCCACCAGCATGCGCCACATGTCGCGTGCGAGGTCGCCGCGCAGCTCGCCGAATGCGGGATCGCTGAAGACGACGTCATCGGCATAGCAGTCGAGCATCGCGTCGATGTCGCGCTGCTGGAACGCCGTGTAGAAGCGCTGGATCAACTCGGTGTGCGGGTGGCTCATCTTGGGGTGTGTTGTCGTTGGAGATGCAGCGGGGTCTCGACGCGGTGGCCGGAAATTAGGCCGATTGAACGTCAGGTGCGTGCCATACGGCAAGGATGCGCCGATCGACTCGATGTCGACACGTCTTCCCCGCCGCGATGCAGGTTACGCGCAGACGTTCGGTGTGACCACCGTCCGGACCGTGACATCCGTCGCGACATCGATCGAGAAAATGACCGTCAACAGCGGGAATTGATGCAGGCGTGCGCGGTTCCGGTTCAGCCGTCGTGACCCGAACGCGGCCGGCGCGTCACCGGCCGCCCGTCAGCGGCTCGCCAGCGCGACGTCCTGGTTGCCGCGCCCCGTCACCAGGCAGCCCGACATGAAGGCTTCGCTCTGGCTGCCGGCAGCGGCTTCGCCGAAACCGCGGCCGAGCGCATCGACCTTCACCTGCGCGGCACCTTGTTCGCACGCCAGCGGGCTGGTGTCGCGGCCCTGCGCATGCAGGATCGCGCGATCGCCAATGAGATACGCCAGCAGTGCGAAAACAGCGATATGTACGGCTCGTCTCATGGTTCGTCTCCTCGTGGCTCAAGCGTAACGCGGACCCGTTTGACGAAGCACTTGGGGGTTCCCCCGGTAAACGTCTGCTGAAATGCGGGCGCGCCGGGTGATCCTGTCCCGTTTTTCGAGTCTGGCGCGCGGGGGGAAGGCGCGATTTCAGTGCGTCTGGCCGGCCAAATCGGACCGGCGGTGACGCATGCGCGCGACGGATTTCTGCACGACCGGCGCGCGATTCACGGGAGTTTGACGAATGTCAGGGTGCGGACGGGCGCGGGCGGTCGCGCAGCCGTTCAAAGCGATAGCATGAATACATGATTTGACGGAACGCGATCGCGGAGGCATGCATCGGTTCCGGCAAGCAGGTGCGTGTTGAACATCGCTATCGAATTAGTGAGGAATCCAAATGCTTAACGTCTCTTCCGTCCTGATCAGCCTCGCCCCGATGTGGGCCATCCTGCTCGTTGCATCGTCGGCAGCGGCCTATTTCGTGTTCTGGCGCAAGGTCATCGATTAAGCGCTGCGTGAAGGTCGGTGCGCGTGCGGGCGGCAACGCGCACGCGTGTCGCACCGCGCACTGCCAACCTGGGACCCGCGGCGAACGCGCCTCGACGTGCTGCCGCGCGTCATCCCCGTCATTGCACGGCCGTCACCGGCACATTCGAAATCCGCACCAGCCGGCTCATCACGCTGCGGCGGAACACCGACATCAGCGCATGAAACGGATCGTGCCGCGGCGCGACGACCACGATTTCGTCGCAACCCGTCTCGGCCGCCACGGACGCGATCGTATCGGCCACCGGGCCCACCTTCATCACGACGCTGTACTTGACGCCGGCTTCCCGCAGGATCCGCTCGGCCATGGCCAGATCGTCGGACGCGAACTTCTCCTCGATCGAACGCAGCCGCGACAGCGGATAGTAGGCCTCGAGCCGCGTCGATTCGAGCGGCGCCTGGACGTTGATCAGCACGATTTCCGACGCGCACCGTTCGCGATACAGGAAGGTTGCGTGGCGAACCGCCTGAAGCGAGCGGGGAGAGTGGCCGACCGGAACCAGCAGCTTGAGCATGGACGTTGTCCAGAAAACGAGATGATTCCAGCGTAGCGTGCCGCCGGACCGAACGATCTAAAGAGAACGGGCGACCGCGTAAAAATGTCGTCAACACGTGCCGCCTCCTGCCGCGCCTAATAGAAATATAAGAAATTTAAGTTTATGCGCATAAACGATTTCATCGGTCCGTTGTGGCGCGCGCGAAGCGTGGGCCGCCGCCCCGATTCAGTCGGAACCGCAATGAATCGCGGCGGAAAATATCGGAGGTCGCCGATCCGGCGTCGCGTAGAGTAGTGCATCGGCCGCGGCGCGGCCGCTCCCGGCCGGTTCGGGTGCGACCGCCGCCATGCGGCCCGCCATTCCATTCCGATTCCAGGAGACTCCGCATGCCGCACGGCGCCCCGCAGCTTCTCGCTCCCGCTTCCATCCCCGTCGACCCGATCGTGCGCCTGTCGGCGGGCGAGCTCGCGTCGGCGATCCGCAGCAAGGCCGTGTCGTGCGTCGAGACGATGCGCGCGTACCTCGATCACGTCGAGCGCGTGAACGGCGCGGTCAACGCGATCGTCGCGCTGCGCGATCGCGACGCGCTGCTCGCCGAGGCCGCGGAAAAGGATGCTTCGCTGGCGCGCGGCGAGTACCACGGCTGGATGCACGGGATGCCGCAGGCGCCGAAGGATCTGGCGATGACGAAGGGGCTGCGGACGACCTACGGCTCGCCGATCTTCCGCGAGAACGTGCCGCAGGCCGATTCCGTGGGCGTCGCGCGGATGCGCGCGGCCGGCGCGATCTTCATCGGCAAGACCAACACGCCCGAATTCGGGCTCGGCTCGCACACGTTCAACGAGGTCTACGGCGCGACGCGCAACCCGTACGACCTGACCAAGAGTGCGGGCGGCAGCAGCGGCGGCACGGCGGCGGCGCTCGCGTCGCGGATGCTGCCGGTGGCGGACGGCAGCGATTTCGGCGGTTCGCTGCGCAATCCGGCCGCGTTCTGCAATATCTACGGCTTCCGTCCGTCGCAGGGCCGCGTGCCGCGCTGGCCGGGCGTCGACGTGTTCGTGCAGCAACTCGGCATCGAAGGGCCGATGGGCCGTACGGTCGGCGACGTCGCGCAACTGCTCGCGATCCAGGCCGGCTACGACCGCAACGATCCGCTGTCGCTCGCGGACAATCCGGCTGTGTTCGCACAGCCGCTCGACGCCGACCTGCGCGGCAAGCGCATCGCATGGGTCGGCGACTGGAACGGTTATCTCGCGACCGAGGCGGGTGTGCTCGCGCTGTGCGAACAGGGGCTGGCGACGCTGCGCGAGATCGGCTGCGACGTCGATGCCGCGTTGCCGGCGTTCGCGCCCGACCGGATCTGGCGCCTGTGGCTCGCGCACCGGCACCTGCTGTCCGGCGGCGGGCTGCTTGCGCACTATCGCGACCCGGCGCGGCGTGCGCTGCTGAAGCCCGAGGCGATCTACGAGGTCGAGGGGCTGCTCGCGATGCAGGGCGCGGCCGTGTTCGACGCGAGCGTCGAGCGCACCGCGTGGCATCAGGCCGTGCTGAGCTTCTTCGACCGCTACGACTTCATCGCGGCGCCGACCGCGCAGGTGTTCCCGTTCGACGTCGACCAGCGCTGGCCGAAGGAGATCGCGGGCCGTGCGATGGATACCTACCACCGCTGGATGGAAACGGTCGTGCCGTGGACGCTGGCCGGCTGCCCGGTGATCAGCGTGCCGGTCGGCTTCAACGACGCGGGGCTGCCGATGGGAATGCAGCTGATCGGGCGTCCGCGTGCCGATCTCGCCGTGTTGCAGTTGGCGCGCGGCTACGAGCAGGCGGCTGACTGGGTCGGCGGGCGATTGCCGGTGTGGATGGCTGCGTAGCGCGGCGTTGGCCGCTAGCCGGAAGCCGGAAGCCGATAGCCGATAGCCGATAGCCAGAAGCCAGAAGCCAGAAGCCAGAAGCCAGAAGCCAGAAGCCAGAAGCCAGAAGCCGGTTGCGGATCGCGCGTGACAGATGGAGAGGCGGGCGGCGGAAAGCCGCCCGTTTTGCGTTGATACGCAAGCGTATTGTTCGCCGGTACGTGTCGCGCCGCGTACAGGCGTGTTGTGCGACGGTCTGGCGTCATGTCACTGACGCTGGACAGCACGTTCCGCGTCGCCACCGTTCGTGTCGCTGAAGCGTTCGATGTGCAGTGCGACATACGGGAGGCTGACAGCCCCTTTGGCATCACCTGCGACAGCCGGCAATCGCCGTCATCGATTGATGCGGCGCGAGAACGAATGTCGGCACACGCCTGGAAATCGCCCGGCAAACGCGGACGAATCGCCTCAAGCACGTACGCCGGTCGCGGAATTGCAAGCGGCCGCGCGGCGTGATTTCGTTTCGATGTGTTTCAGTCGTTGCGGCGGTGCGCGGCGCGCTTCGACAATATCGGGCTCAACAATTCGGGCACGAGGACAACACATGAAGCAGATTCGCACGACGGGCCGGTACCTGGCCTCGGCAGGCATCGCGTTCGGCATCCTGGCAAGCGGTGCCGCGCACGCGCAGCTCGACCTGCAGTCGCTCGGCGCATCGCTGCTCGGCGGCGGGCAGCAGCAGGCGGCGCCCACGCAGGGCGGCGTCGCGCAATTGCTGCAGGCCTATGTCGGCGCGAACCAGCAGGTGCTGACCGGCCAGTCGTCGCTCGCGTCGGCGATGGGGCTGACCGGGGCTGCCGGGCAGGCGCAGCAGGCCGCGAGCCAGCTGACCGGCGGCAATGCGCTGACGCCGGCCGCGCTGTCGCAGATGGGCGGCGCGCAGCAATCGGTGTCGCAGGCGCTCGGCCAGGCATTCGCGAGCGGCGGGGCGACGCACGGCCCGATCGACAAGCAGGCGTTCAGCAACGGCCTCGCGTCGCTCGGGCAGGGGCTCACGCAGTATTCGCAACTGCAGTCGGGGCTCGGCAATCTCGGTTCGACGAGCGCGGCGTCGCTGTTGCAGTCGGGCCTGAATCCGCAGAACATGCAGGCTGCGTCGTACATCGCGCAAAGCGCGCCGGGCCAGTTGCAGTCGCTCGCGACGACGCTCAGCCAGGCCGTCCAGTTCGCGACGAGCCAGGGCATTTCGGTGCCGTCGGTCGCATCGTCCGCGCTGAAGCTGCTGCCGTAAGATTGCGCGGGGCCATGCGCGATGCGGTGCCGGCATCGCGCGCGACGACGAAGATGACCCCGCCCAACATGGGGATTTCGCGCGATGCTATCGTGGCGTGTCCCTTTTTTCGGTGCAGGTTCATGACAGACTCGTTTGACCTCTCGCGCTATTTCTCCCGCATCGGCTACGACGGCCCGGTCGAGCCGACGCTCGACGTGCTGCGCCGGCTGCATCTGCTGCACCCGCAGGCGATTCCGTTCGAAAACCTCAATCCGCTGACCGGTGCGCGCGTCGCGCTCGACTTGCCGTCGATCGTCGACAAGGTGCTCGCGCATCGCCGCGGCGGCTACTGCTTCGAACTCAACAAGCTGTTCTACACCGCGCTCACGGCGATCGGCTTTCGCGTGACGCCGATGATCGCGCGCGTGCGCTGGATGCTGCCGCCGGAAGTCGCCACCGCGCATACGCACATGCTGCTGCGCATCGATCTCGACGGCGCGGCCTGGCTCGCGGACATCGGCTTCGGCAGCGCGACGCTCACCGCGCCGCTGCGTTTCGTGCCGGACGAGCGGCAGTTGACGCCGCACGGCGCGTTCCGCGTCGTCGCCGCGCCGGTCGACGGTGAATTCGAGATGCAGATCGAGACGCCCGACGGCTGGCAGACCACCTATCGCTTCCAGCCGAAGCGGGTCGAGTGGATCGATTACGACGCCGCGAACTGGTTCACGTCGACGTATCCCGAATCGATCTTCCTGCATAACCTGATCGCCTGCCGCGTGCTGCCGGACGGCCGTGCGGCGCTGCGCAACACCACGCTGACGATCCGCGACGCGGCGGGCGTCGGGCGCACCGTCACGTTCGACGATGCGGCCGCATGGGGCGCGTGCCTGCGCGACACGATCGGCATCGACGCGACGGGATTCGATCTCGACGCGCTGTTCGCGCGGCTGGCGGCGCGCGCCGCGACGTAACCCGGACTCACGATCGATCGCCAACGGCGGCCCGCAAACACGGGCCGCGGCTGCGGTTGACATTTGCTAGATTGCTAGCATACTAGCTCCATGACCGACGAAGAAGTGAAGCAGTTCAACGTGTACCTGCCGCTCAGCCTGATCCGGCAGGTCAAGCATCGCGCCATCGAAACGGAGCAATCGCTGTCCGCGCTGGTGGCCGACGCATTGCGCGCGTACCTGGCTGCGCCGCCGCCGGGCACAGGGCCATCCACCAAGGAGGAGTGACATGTCATCCGAGCGAATCGAAGCCGTGTACCTGACGACGCACAACTGGGGCAAGTCGGCGAAGTTCTTCCAGGCGCTGGGCTTCACGCTGGAGTTCGAAACCGATCACCACTCGGGCCAACTGCGCAGCGGCGACGGCCCCTTTCTGTTCATCGCCGAAGTGCCGCCGAGTGAGACACCGGACATGCAGGTCGTGCTCAAGGTGGCGGATGAGCAGGCGGTGCAGCCGCAGCCGATCGTCGACGTCGTCACACCGTTCGAGGATACCCACTGGGGCACGCGCGACATGACCGTGCGCGATCCGGACGGCCGCGTGTGGCGCCTGCAGGCGCCGGGCAAGCAGGGCGCGTGAGGCGGCCATGACCGAACTCCGCGAAAGCGCCCCCGACAGCACGGCCGCGCGCGTCGCGCTGTGGCGCGCGCTGCACGTCGAACTCGACGCACCACCGCACGTGCTCGCCGACGAAGTCGGGCTGCAGCTGCTCGCGCCGGAACCCGGCTGGCAGCAGCGCGGCGACATGGATCCGCAGTTCACGCGGCCGTTCCGTGCGTCGATCGTCGCGCGGGCGCGCTTCATCGAGGATCTCGTAGTCGAACAGGCCACGCGCGGCGTGAGCCAGTACGTGATCCTCGGCGCGGGCCTCGACAGCTTCGTGCAGCGCCGGCCGGAGATGGCGTCGCGCGTGACCGTCTTCGAAGTCGATCCGCCCGCGCCGCAGGCCTGGAAGCAGCGCCGCCTGGTCGAGCTGGGTTTCGGCGTGCCCGACTGGCTGCGTTTCGTGCCGGTCGATTTCGAGGCGAAACAGTCGTGGCGTGCTGCGCTGGTCGGCGCGGGCTTCGATGCCGGCAAGCCGGCGGTCGTGGTATCGACCGGCGTCAGCATGTACCTGACGCACGAAGCGAATGCGGCCGCGTTGCGCGAAGTCGCCTCCCTCGCGCCGGGCTCGACGCTCGCGATGACGTTCCTGCTGCCGCTGGAGAATGCGGATCCGGACGTGCGCCCCGGGCTGGAAATGGCCGCAAAGGGCGCGCGCGCCAGCGGCACGCCGTTCATCAGCTTCTTCATGCCGGCGCAGATCCAGGCGCTCGCGCGTGAAGCCGGTTTCGCAGAGGCCGCGCACGTCTCGGCCGCCGAACTGACGCGCCGTTACTTCGCCGATCGTACCGACGGCCTGCGGCCGCCGAACAACGCGGAAGAGTTGCTGGTCGCGACGGTCTGAGCCGTCGCAACCCAAGCGACCGCAGCGACCCTCACGCCCGTTCGAGCACGGCCATTTCCCGCACGACCACGAGCAGCACCGCGAGGCTCGCGCCGCCGGACGCGCGCAGGTCCGCGAGCAGGTGCTCGTAGCGCGCGAGCGCGGCTTCGCGGCGCGCGCGCCACGCGCCGACGATCGTCTCCGGCGTGGTCGAATCCGGCGATTCCGCGAGTGCGCTCGTCGCCAGCGTGCGCTTGAGACGCGCGACTTCCGCGAGCGCGGCCGCGCGCGCCAGCATGTCCCAGTGCGTCGGTGTCGGCAGCGTCGCCGCGCGCTCGCCGATCCAGCTGTAATTGAGCAGCGTGCCGAGCGAGAAGTAGACGCCCGCGACGAGCTCGAGGCTGCGGTTGCTGGTCGCGGCTACTTCGGCGATATCGAGCAGCGCGGCCGAGATGTCGCCGCTCGCGACGCGCACCGCAAGCGCGCTGTCGACGCCGGCTTCGACCAGCACGCGCTGCCGTTCGGACAGCGCCTCGAGATCGTCGGCCGGCAGCAGCGACGGCAGTTGCGGCGCAAGCCGCTCCGCCGCGTCGCGGCAGCGCGCGATCAGCTCGGTGACGCCGCCATTGGCCACCGCGCCGGATTGCAGATGCCGCAGGAACCACAGCGCCGCGCGCTCCAGCAGCCGCGCGACGTCGACGAACATGCGCGCCTGCACGTCGTCGGCGACGCGGTTGTCGAGCGCGTCGATATCGCGCCACACCGCATCGAGGTCGAACACGTCGCGCGCCATGATGCACGCCCGCACGATGTCGCCGGGTTTCGCGTCGGTTTCCTCCATCAGCCGATGCACGAACGCGCAGCCGACGCGGTTCACGAGCGCGTTGGTCAGGTGCGTCGCGAGGATCTCGCGGCGCAGCGGATGGCGGCGCATCGGTTCGCTGAAGCGCTGCTGCAGCGGCTTCGGGAAGTAGTCGACGAGCATCGCGGCCACCAGCGGATCCTCGGGCACGTCGGATTCGAGCAGCGCGTCGTACAGCCACATCTTGCTGTACGCGAGCAGCACCGCGCGTTCCGGCGACGTGAGGCCGAGCTTCGCGGCCTGCCGTTCGGCGACTTCATCGTCGGTCGGCAGGAATTCGATCACGCGGTTCAGGCGGCCCGCGCGTTCGAGCCAGCGCATCAGGCGCGCCTCGGCATCGAGCAGCTCGACCGCATAGCGGCCGGCGATCGACAGCGCCTGCGTCTGGTAGTAGTTGTCGCGCAGCACGAGCAGCCCGACTTCGTCGGTCATCTCCGCGAGCAGCGCATTGCGCTGCTTCTCGGTCATCTCGCCGTCGGACACGACGAGCCCGAGCAGGATCTTGATGTTGACTTCGTGATCCGAACAATCGACGCCGGCCGAGTTGTCGATCGCATCGGTGTTGATGCGGCCGCCGCGCTGCGCAAACTCGATCCGGCCGAACTGCGTGCAGCCGAGGTTGCCGCCTTCGCCGACCACCTTGCAACGCAGGTCCGCGCCGTTCACGCGTACCGCGTCGTTCGCGCGGTCGCCGACCTGCAGGTGGGTCTCGCGCGCGGCCTTCACGTAGGTGCCGATGCCGCCGTTGTACAGCAGGTCGACCGGCGCCTGCAGGATCGCGCGGATCAGCTCGGTCGGCGGCAGCGCGTGCGCGTCGATGCCGAGCGCGGCCTGCACGGCCGGCGACAGCGGGATCGTCTTCGCGGTGCGCGGGTAGACGCCGCCGCCCGACGAGATCGATGCCGGATCGTAGTCGGCCCAGCTGGAGCGTTCGAGCGCGAACATGCGCGCACGCTCGGCGAAGCTCGTCGCGGGATCGGGGTTCGGGTCGAGGAACACGTGCCGGTGATCGAACGCGGCGACCAGCCGGATATGCGGCGACAGCAGCATCCCGTTGCCGAACACGTCGCCGGACATGTCGCCGACACCGACCACCGTGAAGTCGGTCGTCTGCGTATCGATGCCCATCTCGCGGAAGTGCCGCTTCACCGATTCCCACGCGCCGCGCGCGGTGATTGCCATCTTCTTGTGGTCGTAGCCGACCGAGCCGCCGGACGCGAACGCATCGTCGAGCCAGAAGCCGTATTCGTGCGAGATCGCGTTCGCGTAGTCGGAGAAGGTGGCCGTGCCCTTGTCGGCGGCGACGACCAGGTATGGGTCATCCGGATCGTGACGCACGACGTCGGGCGGCGGCACGATCGCGTTGCTCACCAGGTTGTCGGTCAGGTCGAGCAGGCCGCGCAGGAAGGTCTGGTAGCACGCGATGCCTTCGCGCATCCACGCTTCGCGATCGCTCGGCGGCGGCGGGTTCTTCACGACGAAGCCGCCTTTCGAGCCGACCGGCACGATCACGACGTTCTTCACCATCTGCGCTTTCATCAGCCCGAGCACTTCGGTGCGGAAATCCTCGCGGCGATCCGACCAGCGCAGGCCGCCGCGCGCGACGCGTCCGCCGCGCAGGTGTACGCCCTCGACACGCGGCGAATACACCCAGATCTCGAACATCGGTTTCGGTTCGGGCAGGCCCGGCACTTTCGCCGGATTGAACTTGAACGACAGGTACGGTTTCGATCCGCCGTTCGCATCGAACAGGAAGTAGTTCGTGCGCTCGGTCGCGTTGATGACGCCGAGGAACTGGCGCAGGATGCGGTCCTCGTCGAGGTTCGGCACCTGGTCGAGCGCGCCTTCGATCGCTTTCAGCAGCCGCTCGGCCTGCACGTCGCGCGTGTCGCCGGTGGCCGGGTTGAAACGCAGCACGAACAGCTCGACGAGCTGCCGCGCGATCGCCGGGTTGCCGGTCAGCGCGCGCTCGATATACGCGTCGCTGAAGGTCGAGCCGACTTGCCGCAGGTACTTCGCATACGCGCGCAGGATCGTCACTTCGCGTGCGCTCAGATGGGCGCGCAGCACGAGACGGTTGAAGTCGTCGTTCTCGATCCGGCCGCTCCAGATCTGGTCGAACGCATCCTCGAACAGGCCCTTCACGCGCTCGATGTCGAATTCCGTATCGTCGACGAGTTCGAGGCCGAAGTCGTGTACCCACGCATGCGCGGCGTCCTGCGTCTGGATCCGGTACGGCCGTTCCTCGTCGACGCGCACGCCGAGATGCTCGAGCATCGGCAGGCTGCGCGACAGCGCGATCGGGTCGCCCGCGCGATAGACCTTGAAGCGGAACGCACGCGCCTCGGCCTCGATCGGCCGGTACAGGTTCATCGCGAGCTGCCCCGAATCCTTCACGCGCTCGATCAGCTCGATGTCGCGCACGGCCGTGCGCGCCGGATAGTCGTCGCGATAGCCGGCCGGGAACGAGTCGGCATAGCGCTGCAGCAGGCGGTTGCCTTGCTCTTCGCCGAATGCGTCGAGCAGCGCGTCGGCGAGGTCGTCCTGCCAGCGGCGCGTGACCTGCACGAGCCGCGTTTCGAGCTCGCGCGTGTCGACGTCGGGCATCGTGCCCGGTTCCGCGTGCACGACGAAATGAATCCGTGCGATCGCCGATTCCGACAGCAGCGGCGTGAACTCGACGTTCACGCCGTTGTACGCATCGATGAGCAGCTTCGCGATGCGCCGGCGCAGGTCGGTGTTGTACTTGTCGCGCGGCACGAACACGAGGCACGATACAAAGCGGTCGAAGCGGTCGCGGCGCACGAACAGGCGCGTGCGCTGGTGCTCCTGCAGCCGCAGGATGCCGAGCGCGATGTCGTAGAGCTGGTCTTCGTCGGCCTGGAACAGCTCGTCGCGCGGATAGGTTTCGAGCACCGTCACGAGCGACTTGCCGAGATGTCCCTTCGGCAGGAAGCCCGCACGCCGCACGATGTTCGCGCACTTGCGGCGCACGATCGGGATCTCGGCGCTCGACACCATGTAGGCGGTCGACGTGTAGAGCCCGATGAAGCGGCGCTCGCCCGCGACCTTGCCGTCGGGCCCGACGAGCTTCACGCCGACGTAGTCGAGATAGCCGGGCCGGTGCACGGTCGCGCGCGAGTTCGCCTTGGTCAGGAAGATCGGCCAGGAGCCGGTGATGATGTCGGCGGCGGCCTGCGGCAGTGGCGTGACGTCGGGCGCGCCCGACGTGCGCAGCGATTCGCGCAGGATGCCGAAGCCGGTGCCTTCGATGCCGCGCAGCCCGAAGCCCGTGCCGTGCGATACCAGCGCGTAGTCGCGCTGGCCGAGGAACGTGAAGTGATCGGCGACCATCCATTCGAGGAAGGCGCGCGCCTCGATGTCTTCCGCGGTCGATTCGCGCGCCTTCATTTCCTTGATCGTCGCGCGCGCGATCTCGACGATCTTCGGCCAGTCTTCCACCGACGCGCGCACGTCGCCGAGCACGTGCGCGATGTCGTTGCGCAACGTGTTGAGCAGCGCGGCATCGCCGCAGCGATCGACTTCGAAATGGATGAACGACGCGAGCTGCGACTGGCCGTCGCCGGGCGTCGCGCCGCCCGCGTCGACTCGCTCGATGCCGCCGTCGCGACCGCGCCAGATGCGGAACACCGGATGCAGCGCCGAATGCATCGCGAGCCCGAGGCGGTTGACGGCCATCGTCACCGAATCGACGAGGAATGGCATGTCGTCGTTGACGATCTCGATGACCGTGTGATCGGAATGCCAGCCGTGCTGTTCGAGGATCGGGTTGTACACGCGTAGCCGTTCGCTGCCGGGCACGAATTTCTGGGCGGTCTGCCAGTGCGCCATTGCGGCGCCGTAGAGATCGGCGATGCTGCGGCTCTGCAGATCGTCGGCATCGGCGAAATCGTAGTAATGACGCAGGAAGGGTTCGACGATCCGGAACGTGGCATCGGGCAGGCGCCCGCGCGCGAATTCGACGACGTCCGAGAGCAGGTGTGCGACGACTTCCTCGTTCTTCGCTTCCATGGCGGTCTCCTCGTCGGGTGGCCATCGGCTGCTGCGTCTGTCCGGCATTATGCGCCGAATGCGTGACAAAGCGATGTGCGGGCGCACAACGAGAGGCGGGCCGGAGGAGGCCGCGTGCAGCGCCCGTCGCGGGTGCTGCGGCGTGTGGGTCAGGTCAGTTCTGGCGGCTTCAGGTCGGGATGCCGTTTGTAGAGCGGGTTCATGAAATCAAGCAGCATCGTGTTCAACAGAGACGAAACGAATTCGCGATAGGCAACGAATTCGGCATCCGGGCAGGATGCCTTGACTGCCAGTAGAGAGCGATCGAGATCAGCCCCCATTTGTAAGACCATATCGTTCAGGGCGGTTGCGACTTGCTTGTCTGTAATCATGTGCTCACCTTGTTAACATCCTGCCAACGCGTTGCAACTGTTGACGCAATTCCAGAATTTGAAGCCGAAGTTCCCGGTTGGCAAAGTCATTGCGGAACACTTGGCTCGACACATTGTTCTCCATTGCGCACAGGACGTGTTTCTGGGTTGCGGTGTCATGCCTGGAGCGTTGTCGACTGCGGGAGGTGCAACGAAAATGAAGTTCGTCGATTCTCGCTTCGTCGTATAGATGACGGCGAGATCCTCCGAAAAAAGCAAGGTTGCGTCAAATTCGTGGTTGAACCTGCCCGCGCAGGCTTCCGTTCCTGGAGAGAGCGTCAGGCGCAACCCGTCTTCCGAGCGAAACGGCTCTATCTTTCCCGTCAGTCTGCATGTGCCGATATCGACTGATGCATCCACGAGGTTTTTGTCGATGCGAAGCTGGACAAGGCTATCGGAAATAGTTGCCTGCCACTTCCCCGCATGGATGGCCCCTCGAGCCTGATGGGTGGAGCGATAAGGTTGTGCAACGAAGCTGGTTGTTTCGCCATGGCTGCCCAGCATGACGCCGATAGATCCGCGACTCGTCTCCTGAACGCCTATCGTGATGCTGGACGACGTCGATGTCCATGGAACATAGTCGACACCGGTTGAGCCCGCTAGTTGATCGTAGATGACGTATCCGGAAATATTCTCCTTGCTTCCATATACAACCAGGAAGCGATTCGCAGCAATCTTGACGATCTTGTACGTCGTCCCGTTCTCGTCAGCCTTCCATGCCTCATGAAGTGTGACGGAGTGTGGATTCGATGTGGTGTCGGGCTGTGTGGAAACTGAGCTGCCAACGCTCGGATTCGCGAATGAAATCAACGAAAACAGCAGGGCGGCGGAGTAGCGTTTGATGGTCCTGATTTTCATGGTGTCTACCTGCAATGATGAAAAGAGTATCGGCATGGACGTACTGCCGGATTCATTGCTGGCGGTAACACCGATGAACGGTGATTGGCTGGCTAGTTTGTCGAATGTGGATTTGCAATTTTTCTTAGCGTCAATACGAATATATTGGGATAACTAAGTGATGCGATGGGGCGAGATGAGGATGACGGCGAACCTGCGGCAGAGAAAAGAAGGCTGCGCGCTATCGTGGTCCGGCGGCGCGCAGTCTAAATGCGGAGACGCTCAGCGCTCGTCGCTCCACAGCTTGCCGGCGGTCGCCCAGTTCTCCTTCTTCACGTCGGTCAGGATGATGTCGACCGAGCCCGGCTCGCAGCCGAGCGTCTCGCACGTGACGCGCGTGATGGCTTCGACGAATTCGCGCTTCTGGTCGACGGTGCGGCCTTCGAAGAGCTGGATATTGAAAGTCGGCATGACGAAGTGCTCCGATGGTTGGGGTGAATGATGCGTGGGGCGCCGGCGGCGTCAGTCGCGATACGTCGGATCGATCCGGTTGAGCCGGCGCAGCAGTGCCGGCCATTCCAGTTCGCCCTCGATCGCGCCGCCGTCGCGCAGTTGTTCGGCGGTCCGGTCGGCGACGGCCGGGTCGGGCAGCACGAGCGGCCCGCCGCCGGCCTGCGCGCGTACCTGAATGTCGCATGCCTTGATCAGCGTATCCATCAGCACATAGGCTTCGGCCACGGTGCGGCCGACCGTCAGCGTGCCGTGGTTGCGCAGCAGCATCGCGGATTTCGCGCCGAGGCTCGCGGTCAGCCGCGTGCCTTCGGCCGGCGAGAACGCGAGCGCCTCGTAGTCGTGGTACGCGAGGTCCCCGTGAAACCGCAGCGCGTGCTGCGACGCGGGCAGCAGCCCGTCGCGCTGGATCGACACGGCGATGCCGGCCGTATTGTGCAGATGCATCACGCACACGGCGTCGGCGCGCGCGGCGTGCACGGCCGCATGCAGCGCGAAGCCCGTCACGTTGACCGCGTGCTCGCTGTCGCCGATCCGGTTGCCGGCCAGGTCGATCTTCACGAGATTCGACGCGCGGACTTCGTCGAACGTGAGGCCGAACGGGTTGATCAGGAAGTGGCCGGGCTCGCCGGGCACGGTCGCGGACAGGTGCGTGTAGATCAGGTCGTCCCAGCCGTTCAGCGCGACGAGCCGGTACGCGGCGGCGAGGTCGACGCGCATCCGGCGTTCGGCGTCCGAGATCGGGCCGCCGGGTTTCACGGCATCAGGACGGTGTGCGAATGACGACATCGGGATCTCCGAAGGTGAAGCGGCGCGCGACGATCACCGTGACCCACGATGCGAGCGCGAACGGGGCCGTGAACGCGGGAATGCCGGCGCGCGTCGCGAGCCACTGAATCAGCGCGGCGAGTGCGGCGGCCGTGAGCGCCGCGCGCGGGCCGCGCGGCATCAGCGCGAGCGCGGCGAGCGCGCCGTTGAAGCCGAGCAGGCCGTCGGCGAATGATGCGCCACTGGCACCGAACCCGACCAGCAGCACGGTCGACACCAGCGCGCCGCCGAGCGCGAATGCGGCCGCGCGACGCGACGCGACGGCGAGGCCGACGACGATCAGCGCGCCGGCCCATGTGCCTTGCGCGAAAGTGGTTTGCGCGACGCCTGCCAGAAGGGCGTCGGCGGCGGAAGTCAGCGTCAGCGCCGGGCCGGTCGTCGCGCCGCCAGCATGTTGCAGCGCGACAAACGGTAGCCACAGCGCGGTGACGGCGAGGCACGGGCTCGAATACGGACACTGGCGCCAGCGCGCGAGCGGCACGCGCATCGCACGCTGCACGAGCGCCGCGCCGATCGAAACCAGCGGCACCAATGCGACGGCAACGAGTTGATGGGGCGCGAACAGCACGGCGATCAGCGCGGCGAGTGCGCCATTGAAGCCGTGCAGCCCCTGTTCGACGTCGCGGCGCTCCGCGCCCGTCAGCACGGCCGTCATGCTGGCGGCGGCGGAGCCGACCAGTGCCGCGCTCGCGAGCCGCAGGTCGGTCAGCGCCAGCGCGGCGAGCAGCAGCGCACCCGTGAGCGCATTCGCCTGCAGCACGATCTGCCCGATGCCGCGCAGCAAGATACGCAAGTCGATCGACGGCGAAACGGGGCGGGCGGTAGGCATGATGGCGGCGGAACAGGACGAGCCGCGAGCATAGGACACAATCTCATGCACCGGAATAGGGAATTCTGGATAGTCAGGATTTGTGGTCGATGCCCCGAAACGGTGAATCCGGAGGTCGGTTCGTGCCCGAACGCCGCGTCGTCGGCACGTTCGGCGGGGTTGCCCGTTCGGGACTCGAATCCTCGCGGTGGCCAGCACTTTCGTCGAGCGATTTGTGCGACGATGCCTCGCATCGGGCATACCGGGAGACGGAGAGATGCGCGAAGTGCGTTGGGCGTCGCTCGAAGGCGACGGGGTCGAACATCTGACGTTCGACCGGAGCGACGGCGGGATCGTCGTCGAAAGCGCGGTGGTCGGCCAGCGGTACGGCCGTGCATACGGGCTCGCGTATCGCGTCGAGTGCGACGCGCACTGGCGCGTGACCTATGCAGTGCTCAAGGTGATGGGCGGCGGCACGCTCGAATTGCGGGGCGACGGCGCCGGCCACTGGCACGACGGTTCAGGCCGCGCACTGCCTGAGCTCGACGGTTGCATCGACATCGACATCGCCGCGACGCCGTTCACGAATTCGCTGCCGATCGGCCGCCTCGGGCTCGCGCGGGGCGAGCGGCGGCCGATCGACGTCGCGTACATCTCGACACCGGACCTGAAGGTCACGCCGGTCAAGCAGGCCTACGCGTGCATCGAGCCGGGCCGGCGCTACCGCTACGAAGGCATCTTCCGCGATTTCACGGCCGAGATGGACATCGACGACGACGGGCTCGTCGTCGATTACGAGACGCTGTTCAGACGCCTGCCGGCGCCGGCGGTGCGCTGACCCCGGGCCGCGGCCGGGGCGAGCGCCAGCCGCTCCTGCGCGGACGCGAAGCGGTCGATTCGCGACGCGATCATGTCCGGGTGGCGCAACACGATCCAGTGCGTGCCGTCGATTTCCTCGCGCACGTGGTCGCCGAGCCAGCGGTCGAGGCCGACCGACATGTCGGGCGTCACGTAGCGGTCCCGCACCGGAACGAGGATCTGCACCGGCGCCTGCGCGTACCGTTCACGCGGCTTGCGCGCCCGCGCGAGAAAGTTGGCACGGTACATCTGCATCCCGTTCAGCGCGTTCTTCAGTTGCACCGGATCGCGCTCGGCGCGCACGCGTTCGGTGAGCTGCAGCCAGCGCGGCCACAGCGCGGCCCCGCCGAGCCGCCATACCAGCGACGGCACAAGCGGCAGATGGAAGAACGCGATGTACCACGACTTCAGGCTTTGCTTGAGCCGCATCTTCGCGCGGAACACGTGATCGAGGCACGGGCCCGAGATCGACGTGTAGGACGCGATGCGGCCGCGGAACGTGGGGTCGGTCACGGCCTCCCAGCACTGGATCGAGCCCCAGTCGTGGCCGACCAGGTGGAACGGCCGGCCGCCGCAGGTCGCGTCGGCCACCGCCTTCAGGTCGCCGGCGAGACGCTCGAGCGTGTAGTCGGCGCGGCGGCGCGGCGCATCGGATGCGCCGGCGCCGCGCACGTCGTACGCGATCACGCGGTAGCGCTTTGCGAGCCGCGCGCGGATCGGTGCCCACACGGCCGCCGAGTCGGGATAGCCATGCACGAGAATCAGCGGCGGCGCGCGCCGCGATCCGCTTACGTAGACGGCGAGTTTCACGTCGCCGGACTGGACGGTCAGCATCTCGTGGGCGTGCGCCATGACGTCATGCCTGCGGAACCGGGTGCAGCGGCACGCGGCGCGGGGCGGCCTGCGCCGCATAGCGCGCGTTGGTCGCGTCGATGTTCGCGAGCAGCGTGTCGAGCCCCTGCAGGTACTGGTGGTTGTCGTGGTCCCACGGGTGGAAGCCCGGGCGGAAGTAGTCGAGCCATTCGCGCGCGATGCTCGGGAACACGCCGTGCTTCGGGCTGTACAGGTACTTCACGAGGCGCCACATGCCGCCGAACTTGCCGTGCTCGCGACGGTGCGCACGCATCAGGCGCACATGGAAGTCGAACACGATGGTCCAGAAGAACACGGTCGTCGTCAGCATCGTGCCCGTGCGCAACAGGTAGCTGCCGAGGCCCGGCTTCATCACGGTGGCCCATACGTCGTACGACACCGCCTTGTGCTCGGTTTCCTCCATCGCGTGCCACATCCACATCTGCTGGTAGCCTTCGACCGAACCGTCGATGCGGTGCTCGTGGCCCGACAGCAACTGGTTCGCGAGGATCGCCGTGTAGTGCTCGAGCGCGATCGTGATTGCGAGCTGCATCGAATGCGGCAGCACCTTCTTGAACCAGCCGAGGATCGTCCACAGGCGCTTGTCGAGCTTGTGCGCGGGCAGGCCGGACGCCTGCAGCAGGTCGTTGTATTCGATGTGCTCGCGCGTATGCATCGCTTCTTGCCCGATGAAGCCGAGCACCTGCTTCTTCAGCTCGGGATCCTCGATCTGGTCGCGATAGTTGCGCACCGAATCCATGAAGAAGCGTTCGCCGGCCGGGAACAGCAGCGACAGCGCGTTCATGAAGTGCGTGACCGGTACGCCCTGCACGTGCCAGTCGCGCGCGCGCTCGGGGGGCAGCGCGAAACGGATGTCGCGCCGCACGGGCATCATGTTCGGGGTCGTCATGACTGTTCACCTCCCTGGTTGCCTGCATTGTTATAGGTGGCGTGCAGCGGCGCGGGCGCCGGTGTGCCGCGTGCGGCCTGGCGGCAGGCCTTCGCGGCCTCGCGGCGCGTCGCGAGCACGACGAGCGCCTGGTACGCACACGGCAGGACGCGCGCCATCCAGTCCCCGGCCTTTGCATCGCGGCCGATCAGCACCCGGCGCTTGTTCCGGCGAACGCCGGCGAGTATCGTGCGCGCGGCGTCGTCGGCGGTCGTGATGAAAAACTTCTCGAAGGTGTCCCGGCCTTGTTGCTCGCTCGCGACCATGAAGCCGACCATGTTCTTCGAGACGCGGCTGGCCTGCGCGATGTTCGTGCGGATGCCGCCCGGATGCACGCAGGTCGCCGACACGCCGCACTTCATCATGTCGAGTTCCTGGCGCAGCGATTCGGTGAAGCCGCGCACCGCGAATTTGGTCGCGTTGTAGCCGCTCATGCCCGGTTGCGCGAAGATCCCGAAAAGGCTCGACGTGTTGATCACGTGGCCGTCGCCCGATGCCTTCAGGTGCGGCAGGAACGCCTTCGTGCCGTGCACGACGCCCCAGAAGTTGATGTTCACGATCCACTCGAGATCGCTGTATTCCATGCCTTCGATCGTGCTCGACAGCGCGACGCCCGCGTTGTTGAAGATCAGGTTGACCTTGCCGTGTTCCTTCGCGGTGTCGTCGGCCCACGCGAACATTGCTTCGCGGTCGCCGACGTCCAGCACGCGCGTCGACACGCGCACGTTCGGCGCGATCGCGCGGACGATCCGTTCGGTTTCGGCGAGGCCGACGCCGTTCTTGTCGGCGAGCGATACGTGGCAGCCGGCCTGCGCGAGCTGGATCGCGAGCGAGCGGCCCATGCCCGAGCCTGCACCCGTGATCGCGGCGACCTTGTTGGCGAAATCTCTCATGTCGGTTGCTCCTTGTCTGGCTCAGGCCGCTTCGGCGGACGGGGAAGTCGAAGCGGAAGCGGCGGGCGCGGCGGCGGGCCGCGCGGCCGTGTCGTGCTGCGGCGCGCGGTACGCGTGGTAGTCGGCGATCGAGAAGTGCGCGGTCGCCTGGCGGAAGCGCCACGTGAAGCCCGGCCACAGCGTCGTGTTCTTGCCGGTGCGCGGATCGAGGTACCAGCTCTTGCAGCCGCCCGTCGACCAGATCGCCTTCTTGAGCTTGCCCTGCAGGTCGCTGTTGAACTGCGCCTCGACGAGCGGGCGTACCTCGATCGCATCCGCGCGCTCGCGGTGCATCGCCTGCAGCGCGCCGAGGATGTATTCGATCTGCGACTCGATCATGAACACCATCGAGTTGTGGCCGAGGCCGGTGTTCGGGCCGACGATCATGAAGAAGTTCGGATAGCCGGGCAGCGTCGTGCCGAGATACGCGTGTGCGCCGTCGCGCCATGCATCGACGATGTCGAGGCCGCCGCGGCCGACGATCGCGCCGCGCGGAAATGGATCGGCGACCTGGAAGCCGGTGCCGTAGATCAGGCAGTCGACTTCATGGCGCTTGCCGTCGGTCGTCACGACCGCGTCGGCTTCGATGTGGTCGATGCCGGTCGTGATCACGTCGACGTTCTTGCGCGACAGCGCCGGGTAGTAGTCGTTCGAGATCAGCACGCGCTTGCAGCCGAGCGTGTAGTTCGGCGTGACGGTCTTGCGCAGCTCTGGATCGGGAATCTGCTTGCGGATGTGGCGCAGCGCGAGCTTCTGCACGTTCTTCATCAGCGACGGATGGATCGCGAAGCCGAGCACGCGCGATTCGAGCATCCAGTAGATGCCGCTGCGCACGACTTTCTGCGTGAACGGCAGCGTGCGGAACAGCCATTTCTCGAAACCGGTCAGGTTGCGGTCGGGCTTCGGCATGATCCACGGCGGCGTGCGCTGGAACAGCGCGAGTTCCTTCACGCGCGGCGCGATCTGCGGCACGAACTGGATCGCGCTCGCGCCGGTGCCGATCACCGCGACGCGCTTGCCTTCGAGCGCATAGTCGTGATCCCACTGCTGCGAGTGGAACGCGCGGCCCTTGAAGTGCTCGACGCCGGGAATCGACGGCAGCGCGGCCCGCGACAGGCCGCCCATTCCCGACACCAGCACGCGCGCGGACAGCCGCTTGCCGTTCGCGAACGTGAGGCGCCAGCGTTGCGCGGCCTCGTCGTATTCGGCGCGCTGCAGTTCGTGGTTCAGGCGCAGGTGCGGGCCGACGCCGAAGCGCTGCACGCAGTCTTCCAGATAGGCGCGGATCTCCGGCTGCGGCGCGAACATGCGCGTCCAGCGCGGGTTCGGTGCGAACGAGAACGAATAGACGTGCGATTGCACGTCGCATGCACACCCGGGGTAATGATTGTCGCGCCACGTGCCGCCGACCGACGCGGCCTTCTCGAGGACGACGAAATCGGTCACACCTGTTTGACGCAGGCGGATCGCCATCCCGAGGCCGGCGAAGCCGGTGCCGATGATGGCGATGTCGATGGTTTCGTCCAGGCCGTCGTGGCCGGGCGGACCGAAAGGCAACGTGCGAGCATTCATCCGGGTGTCTCCGATTTGGCTCATTTTAGAATGTTACATTGTTTGATGTAACGATAGTGGGTGAACCCGGAAACCGCAAGAGGCTAGAAGCGGCGCTCTAAGGGCCGGAAGCCAGACGGGAAAAGGCTGAGCGGAGTTTGGAACGGGCCCGTTTCCGCATTGCGGGATACGCGGAAAGGGCCGTCGACAGGGAGAGAGAAGACGCTGGCGAAACCGCCGGTGCGTGGCGGTCTGTTTGAAACGGTATCAGGGACGGATCGATCGACCGGCCGTCTCATGGAAAACCCCGGCCACGATCGTGACCTGCGCGAGCGCGTAGAGGCCCCAGATCAGGTAATCGATGCCCGGAAAGCCGCCGAGGAAGCGGCCGACGCCGATCAGCGTATCGGAGCCGACGAAGATCAGGCTGCCGATGGCCACCAGCGGGCCGCGTGTACGGGCGGCAAGCGCGAAGCTCGCCATCGCGCACAGCACGAGCATGTAGACGGCGACCGGCGCCATTAACTCGCCGAGGTGCGGGAAGAACGCCACGTAGAACGCCGGCGCGGCGATCCACAGCCCGACGAGCGCGACGATGCGCCAGCCTTGCGGCCGCGCGCGCCAGCGCATGAAGATCGCGCAGTAGCACAGGTGCGTGAGCAGGAACGCGCCGAGGCCGAGGACGAACGACAGCGGCCAGTCGGGCAGCGCGAGCAGTACGTCGCCGAGCACGGCCGTGACGAGCGCCGCGCACAGCCACGCGCGTTCGCGCGGTGCGGCGCAGGTGCTGCCCGCCGCGAGCAGCAGGATGCCCATCGTGGCTTTCGCGGCGGCCTGGCCGGGATAGGGCGCCGCGGCGAGCGACAGTCCATACAGCAGCGCGGCGACGACGGCGAGCGGCCAGAGCCGGCGGTAGGTGGCGGGAAGCGTGGCGATCAAGGCGGGTGTCTCCGGTTTGTTGTTGTCTGCGGTGGACGGCGCGCGGTCGAGGGCGCGGCTGCCGGCCATTATCCGGAAGAAAGGGCGTGCGAAAACCGGCGAATCCTTCTAGGAAGCGACCGGGATCGCCATGCACCAAGGATTGCCCGCCGGCGCAGCAATCCGGCGATCCCGGGCTCCGATGCTTGGGCGCGGCCGCCGGATTTCTCCGCACGTTGCCCCGGTTGAACCGGGGCAACGACTTCAATTCGGCTTGCTATGATCGCCGCGGTATTGCCGTTGTCGATGTGGTTGTTGGTGTCGTTGTCGTTGTTCCGCCCGGCCGCGCGACTGGATGCGCAGCCGGTGCGTGCCCGATGAATCCCAGCCGTGCCCGGCCCGTGCGCACATGCGAAGCGGGGCGGGCGGGCCTCCCCACGAAACAGGTCCGACCATGACCGAACTTCTCCACGGCGACGGCGCGATCCGTCGCACGACGCCGTATGGCTCGTCGATCGAAAACACCTATGCGGGCGTGCTGTCGTTCATGCGCCGCAACTATTCGCGCGCGCTCGACGGCGTCGACGTCGCGATCTCCGGCGTGCCGCTCGACCTCGCGACGACCTACCGCTCCGGTGCGCGGCTCGGCCCGGCCGCGATCCGTGCGGCCAGCGTGCAGCTCGCGGAGCTTCATCCGTATCCGTGGGGTTTCAACCCGTTCGACGATCTCGCGGCCGTCGACTACGGCGATTGCTGGTTCGACGCGCACAACCCGCTGTCGATCAAGCCCGCGATCATCGAGCATGCGCGCACGATCCTCGGTTCCGGCGCGAAGATGCTGACGCTCGGCGGCGACCACTACATCACGTATCCGCTGCTGGTCGCGCATGCGGAGCGCTACGGCAAGCCGCTGTCGCTGATCCATTTCGATGCGCACTGCGATACGTGGGCCGACGACGATCCGGACAGCCTCAATCACGGGACGATGTTCTACAAGGCCGTGAAGGAAGGGCTGATCGATCCGGCGACGTCCGTGCAGGTGGGGATTCGCACGTGGAACGACGACTTTCTCGGCATTGAGCGGCTCGATGCGGCGTGGGTGCATGACCATGGCGCGCGCGCGGCGGTCGAGCGGATCGTCGATATCGTGGGCGCCCGGCCCGCGTACCTGACGTTCGATATCGATTGCCTCGATCCGGCGTTCGCGCCTGGCACCGGCACGCCGGTCGCGGGCGGGCTGTCGTCCGCACAGGCGCTCGCGATCGTGCGTGCGCTTGGCGCGGTGAACCTGGTCGGCGCGGATGTGGTCGAGGTCGCACCCGCTTACGACCACGCGGACATCACGGCAATCGCGGCCGCGCATGTCGCGTGTGATCTGCTGTGTCTGTGGCGGCAGAAGAAGGTGGCGGGGGCGCTGAAGTAAGTCGGCATGCCGGGCATGCGCGTGCCGCTGGCGCGGTGCGTGCATGGCCCGAGCGATGCCGGGTGCCGATTGCATCCGGTGAATCCGGTAGAGCGCCTTCCCGGATTTCCCCAGACCGAGCTTGCGGATCCGTTGGCGATATCGGTGGCAGGTCATCGGATGGCTGCTCACGTACGCCGACGAGGCGTCGGCGTAGTCCTGATGATGTGCGCCGACGTCATCACATCAAGCGAAAAAACTATCTATTCCTGAAGAAAGCCGCAAGCATGTCGTCTTTCGGCGCTGCAGGTTGTGTTGTTTGCTGCTTTCCCGAGCGTCCGCGCGATCGGGCGTGATCCGCCCCGGCGCCGGCGTCATCTGGCCAGGTTCCCGTATAAACCGCACGCGGCCTGATGAGATCGGATTGCTCGCGCTGCTCCAACCCATGCGCGATCCAGCCGATCGAGCGGCCAAGCGCGAACAGGCCGAACGCGGCGCCGACGGGAAGCCGCAAATGCCGGCGCAACGCTACCAGCGCGAGATCCAGCGAGGGCTTCTGGCCGACGAGCGCGCTCCCGGTATCGATCATCCTTTTCCATTGAGGATGGCGCGGCAGGATCCGCGACAACAGATACGTCGCGCGCACGTCGCCATCGGGATAGAGTGCATGCCCGAAGCCCGGCAAGCCGTCACCCCGGGTGAGGCGCGCGCCCATTTTTTGCTCGACATCCTTATTACCCAGTTCGTCCCACAGTGCTTCGCCACGCGCGGTGGTGGCGCCGTGCCGCTCGCCCGACAACCCGGCCAGGCCGCCGACCACGACGGCTCGCAAGCTCGCGTTCGTCGACGCGATGCACCGCCCCGTGAAGCTCGACGCGTTCAGTTCGTGGTCCGCGCACAGCACGAGCGCCATCCTGATCAGTTCGGCGCCCGCCGGCCCGACGCCCCATGCCCGCGCGCATTGCTCGTGGATGGGTGCCGTATCGATCCGGGTGCGCAGCAGGCATGCCGCCAGAATCCGCACGAGATCGCCGCAGCCCTGCGCCTGACGCTCGGCAGAGTGATGCCAGATCGCCGTCGGCGCGTCCTCGCTCGCGACGGTGAAGAGCGGCAGCAGCGCTTGCTCGGTGCGTTGACCGGCGTAGTGCCTGAAGAGCGTCCGCAGTACCGACGGCGTAGCGGGGACGTGACGGCCGAACGCGGTCTGCTCGTCGCATCGCCACAGCAGCGCCGCGACTTCCTCGAGACTCGCGCGGGCAGCGAGATCGAGTGCATCCACACCGCGATAGAAAAGCCGGCCGCCATCGATCAACGTGATGCTCGATTCGAGCACGGGCGACCCCCAGTTCAGCGCGGCCTTCGCCACTTCCTTCGGCTTGCGGCCGCGTGCGCGTTGATCCGCGAGCCGGTCGACGTCGGCCGCGAGGTAGCGGCTTTCACGGTGGCTGCTGCCTGGCTCCGCGCGAAGCAGGCCGCGGCTGACGTACGCATAGAGGGTTTGCCGCGAGACACCGAGCCTTGCCGCGGCTTCGGTCGAATTCAGGTAGTTCGACATCGTGCGCAGGGGGAATCGTTCGACAGGTTGATCAGGATAATCAACGTTGACAGCAAATGCGAGCGAGACGATCTTTGCCTCACTAATTCATGCGAGGCGAACATGGGTGTCGATCAAATGTCGAGGGAACGGGCCGCGGCCGATGACGATCGGGTGTCGCGTCATCTACGGGCGTTCTGGCGCGCGGCGGGTGGGTCTCAGGCTCTTCTCGAGTCGTGCAGCTTCAGCGGGTCGGGCGAACTGGTTTCGGCATTTCGTGTAACCGACATGGCCACGGCGGCGATCGGCGCGGCAGCAACGGCCGTTGCCGAATTGCTGCATGTATCGACCGGGACGTTGCCGGCGGTTCGGGTCGACCGGCGCATGGCGTCGCTGTGGTTCGGCACGTCGCTGCGTCCGCAGGGCTGGACGATGCCGCCTCAATGGGATCCGGTGGCCGGCAACTATCGGGCGCGCGATCGCTGGATCCGGTTGCACACGAACGCGCCGCATCATCGGCTGGCCGCGTTGTCGGTGCTCGACTGCGCCGCCGATGCGCAGTCGGTCGCGCAAGCGGTGAACCGCTGGGAGGCCGGTGCGCTCGAAGATGCGATCGTCGAGCGCGGCGGGTGTGCCGCGGCGATGTACTCGGCGCAGGAGTGGGCCGGGCATCCGCAGGGCAAGGCGGTCGCAGTCGAACCGTTGCTGCATGTTCATGCCGCGACCGATGCCGTCGCACATGACTGGCGGCCTTCGAAAGGCCGGCCGTTGCGCGGCATTCGCGTGCTCGACCTGACGCGCATTCTCGCGGGCCCCGTGGCGACACGGTTGCTGGCGGGCCTGGGCGCCGACGTGCTGCGCATCGATCCGTACGGCTGGGAAGAGCCGGGCACGGTACCCGAAGTCGTCCTCGGCAAGCGGTGTGCGCGGCTGAACCTGAAGGATGCAGCAGATCTCGATACGCTCAAGCAGTTGCTCCGCAGCGCGGATATCGTCGTGCACGGTTACCGGTCGGACGCGCTCGCGCGACTCGGACTCGATGCTGCGCATCGGCGCGAGCTGAATCCTGCGCTCATCGACGTGTCGCTCGACGCTTATGGCTGGAGTGGTGAATGGCGTTGCCGGCGCGGCTTCGACAGCCTCATTCAAATGAGCACGGGAATCGCCGAGGCGGGTATGCGCGTGACGGGCAGTGATGAGCCGGTGAACCTGCCCGTTCAGGCGATCGACCATGCGACGGGCTACCTGATGGCGACGGCCGCCATCCGCGGACTGACGACGCGAATGAAAGAGGGCGTCGGTACCGAGGTGCGCGCTTCGCTGGCGCGTACGGCGGCCGAGTTGCAGCTGCGGTCGGAGCCGATGAGCGAGGTGGTCGAACTGGTCGCCGACGACGAACGTGATCGTGCGGAACACGTCGAACCGACGTCGTGGGGGCCGGCATCCCGGCTCCTTCCACCGGTGCAGATCGACGATGCATCGCTCCGATGGTTTTATCCGGCGCGCGCACTGGGTGCGTACGAACCCGAATGGTTGTCTTCGAACGACGATCTATGAGGCGGTGCGATGAATCGGCAAGTATCGGTGAGTGGCGGCAGGACGGGAATCGACTCGGCCACGGCGATGCATTGCGTTCAGCGCAATGCGCAGGTGGTCATCATCGGACAGCGCGCGAACGTGCTGGAACACGCGGCCGAAGCGATCGGCGGCGTGTTTCCCGATGTGCGCCCGCCGCGCCCTGATTGCCGGACTGGGCATGCCTGATCGGACGGAGCGCGTTCGGCGGAGAGGGGGGGCGGGCTAGTGAAGCAAGTCGGCCGGCGTAGACCGCCGGCGCGTTGCGTGTTGCTCGATCGAGGGTCGGGCGTTGTGTTTAACCGCGCGTGTCGACCCAGTTGCGTGCCCAGCGGGCCGAATGCTGCAACGCCTGCTCCTCGCTCGTGAAGTAGTCGAGCGAATAGAACTGGTAGCGGCCTTCGGTGCGAGGGCTACCGGCGCGTTCAAGCAGCAGGTTGGATGAAAAACTACCGTCGGGCAAACGATGCGCCGAGGGTTGGACGGCATAGCCGTTGTATTGATGAATTTGTTGGTTGTGCATTTTAATTTTAATGATGTTCGAGTGCGCGCGTGCCGTGCGGAATGTGCACGAGTATGCCGATTCAAAGCCATTGCGAGCTGAATCTGACGCAGTCGTAAAGCGAAAAAGGGCTTGGCAGCCAGAGGGGGAATGAAGTGCAACGAGGCGTGTGGCGCTTGGCGAGCTGCTGAATGAACAGAGGCAGCTAAGAGCAATCGCGCCAACTTTGGGAGACCAGGCTCCGCGAGGATGTCGCTGCAACCCGGCGCCCGTTACGGGAGGCCGGGTTCTTCAAACTTTACAGCGGCTTGATGTTGGCCGCTTGCAGACCCTTCGGGCCTTGCTTCGTTTCGAAGCTCACTTTCTGATTTTCAGCCAGCGTCTTGAAGCCGTCGGCGCGAATTTCGGAGAAGTGTGCGAAGAGGTCGTCGCCGCCGTTGTCGGGCGTGATGAAGCCAAAGCCTTTGCTGTCGTTGAACCACTTGACGATACCGGTATCCATGAAGATTCCTTGAGAAAAAAATGTGAAGATTTGCTCTGAAAAGAGCGCATGAAGCGTCAAGGAGGGAGTGGACAACGAATACCGCTGAGGAGCGATCAATTGATGAACAGCAATCGGACTTCTTGAACTTCGACCGCAACATTAACCGCTAGGCAGCGGTGGCGTCAATCGTTAACTTGTAACTGTTTCACGACGCGGCCCGTTTTGCGGATGAAGCGATGTGGCCCTGCCTGGCTGCGCACGCTACGCGGCATGGCGCGCAGGGGCGTCCACGATAAACATGAAAGCGAGACCCGTGCTCGGGTCGAACGCCGGCGGTTCGTCCCGCGTTTCCCGACCATTCGACAAGAACCCAAAAGGCCGACGAGTCGTATGCCCGTCGGCCGTTTCGGCGCTATGCGCGCTGCGTTTCCGCTACTCCGCCGCGAGCGCACGCTGCGCGCTTTTGTCGACCCATGTGTTGTCGGCCACGTTCAGCTTCTGCGGAATCAGCTTCGCCGCATAAAACGCATCGGCGACACCTTGCTGGGCCGCGACGATCTTTTCGTCGAGCGGCACCGCGCCAAACGGGACACGCTTGATCCACGTCTCGACGAGCGATTGCGGCAGGCCGACCTTCGGTGCGATCAACGCGGCCGTGTCGGCCGGATGCGTGTTGACCCACTGGCCCGTCTCGCGCGCCTGCTTCAGGATCGCGCCGACCACGTCCGGATGCTGCTGCGCGAAGTCCCGGGTCGCTTCGTAGAAGTTGTTGGTCGCCGCGAGGCCCGTGTAGTCGGACAGCGTGCGCACCTTCAGCGCATTCTGCGCGGCTGCATAGTACGGATCCCAAACGACCCATGCATCGACGTTGCCGCTTTCGAATGCGGCGCGCGCGTCTGCCGGTGCAAGGTACACGGGGCGGATTTCGTCGTAGCGCACGCCGGCCTTCTTCAGCGCTTCGAGCAGCAGGTAGTTCGCGCTCGAGCCCTTCTGCAGCGCGATCTTCTTGCCGCGCAGGCCGGCGACCGAACGGATCGGCGAATCGGCCTTCACGACCACGGCTTCGTTGTGCGGCGCCGGCGGTTCCGCGCCGACGTAGACGAAGTGCACGCCGGCCGCCTGTGCGAACACGGGCGGCGGCGCACCCGTATAGCCGAAGTCGATGCTGTTCGCGTTCAGCGCTTCGAGCAGCTGCGGGCCGGCCGGGAATTCGAACCACTGCACGCCATAGCCGAGCGGCTTGAGCCGCGCTTCGAGCGAACCTTGCGCCTTGATGACCGACAGCAGGCCGGCCTTCTGGTAGCCGATGCGCACGACCTTGTCGGCGCCGCCTTGCGCGAGGGCCGATGCGGCGGACAGAGCGACGAGCGTGGTGACGGCGGCGGTGCGGGCGATCCAGCGGGTGAAACGAATCATCGAACGGACTCCATGCAAAACGTCTTCGGGCGAGCGGCGGTGCCGCTCGGTTGGAAGAATCGTCGCATGGGCGATCGCGCCCGCAAACGAAGCATTGCCGATATCAATATGACGGCGGCGCGCCTATGCTTCGTCGCTGCCGTTTTCCGGTGAAGGCGTGCCGGACTGCCGCGCGGCCTCGTCGCTGAGCTTCTTGTCGAGGATCGTCGCGACGCGGCCGCCGAGATAGGCGCTCGCCGCGGCTTCCAGTGCGCGGTTCGTCTCGCCTTCGACGAACACGGCCGCGAGCGGGCGCAGGCGCCAGATCGCGTCGACCAGTTCGGGCACGTCGGTGGCGGGCGGCAGCGTGCCCGCGTCGTAGCGGTCGAGCCGCTTCACGACGAGATCGACGAGCAGCCGCGCGATCGCATCGAAATGCGGCCGCGCGAGGCTGATCACGTCGAGCAACTCGCGCGGCGGAATGCCTTCCTTCGTCATCGCGGCCGCCGCTTCGAGCAGCGCGGGGCTCTTGGCGACGAACGACAGGCCGCGCCGTTCGAGCAGGCCGAGTTCGGTCACGCGTGACAGCTGCGTCGTGGCCTGCGGGCCGAACATCTGCGCGAGCGCGGCAAGCGAATAGGTCTTCGGCAGTTCGTGCGACCAGCGCCCGCCGATCGCGTTTTCGAGGCCGAGGATCGAGCGCAGGTCGTGTCCTTCGTCGATCGCCTTGATCAGGTCCTGGATGTTCGACAGCGTGTAGCCGCGCGCGAGCAGGTGGTTGATCAGCTTCAGGCGCGCGACGTGCGTGTCGTCGTAGATGCCGACGCGGCCGCGCTTTTCCGGCGGCGCGAGCAAACCGCGATCCTGGTACGCACGGACGTTGCGCACGGTCGTGTCGGACACGCGCGCGAGTTCGTCGACCGTGTACTCGTTGCGGGCGTCCGGCGTCGCTTCGTCGGGTGTGGAATGAGTCTGTTTTGACATGCGGCCATTCTAGCGCGACGTGACGGGATAGGGCGACACGGGGAGCGTGCTCGCACCGTCGCCCAGCGGGCGTTGCAGCAGCGCCGTATCGATCCAGCGGCCGTGCTTGAAACCGGCCGCCTTCAGCACGCCGGCCGGCTCGAAGCCGAACGCGCGATGCAGCGACGTCGAGCCGCCGGTGCCGCCGTCGGCGATCACCGCGATCATCTGCCGCCACGGGCCGGCCTCGCAACGTTCGATCAGCGCGGCGAGCAGCGCGCGGCCGATCCCGCGCCCGCGCTGTGCATCGTCGATGTAGATCGAATCCTCGATCGTGAAGCGGTACGCACTGCGCGTGCGGTACGGCGTCGCGTACGCGTAGCCGGCCACGCGGCCGTCGCATTCGGCGACGAGGTATGGCAGCCCGTGGCGCAGCACCGCGTCGCGGCGCGCGCGCAGTTCGGCGACGTCGGGCGGCGTTTCCTCGAACGACGCGACGCTGTGGTGAACGTGATGCGCATAGATCGCGTGGATCGCATCGAGGTCGGCGTCGGTCGCGTCTCGAACGACGCAGGCGGGGGCGGTTGGCATGGCGGCGGGTCCGGCGAATTCGGAATGCAAACCGCTACTATGCCGGGCGCCCGTGCGCATGGCAAAGCCGTGTGCGAAGGCGGTCGCCTACAGCCGTCCGTCCGCCGCGTGAACGGCCTCGGCGATCGCATCGGCAACGCGCTGCACGCGCGGCGACCGGCGCACGTCCGGGTGGACCACGAGCCAGATCTCGCGCTCGATGTCGCAACGCGGTGCGGCCGTCAGTTCGACGAGCGGCGCGCCGGCATGCGCGGCCGGATCGTCGACGAGAAACCGCGGCAGCAGCGCGACGCCGGCGCCGGCCGCGCACGCGCGATGCTGCGCGGCCAGGTCGTTGGTGACGAACGCGAAACGGCGCCCGGCCGCGAAGCGGGCGAGCCACTGGTGCTGCGGCGTTTGCGCGAGCGCGTCGTCGTAGCCGACGAACGGCCAGGTGTCGGGCGGTGCGTCCGCCCATTCCGGCGACGCGCACAGTGCGAAGCGCATCGTGCCGAGC